>NZ_JBIUWN010000078.1:0-26287 GCF_044743485.1 Pseudomonas sp. NPDC087614
GTCGTTGGCACCGCAGAAGGGACAGTGCATGGTGGCTGGCAACAAAAAAAGGGAGGGCCATGGTAGCGCATCCCCGTGGCAAGACAAGCCATAGGGTTTGCGGTATACAGACGGGCATGATCGTTTGATCCATGGATTTCATTTTTCCGGAGCTGCCAATGCCGTTACGTCCGCTCGTTTTGCTCAGTCTTTTCAGCCTGCTGGTGGCCTGCGGCAGCGACGCCCCCAAGCCTCAGCCCCCAACGCCGGGCCCCGCGCCACAACAGGCGCAGAAAAAAGCCAAAGAAGCGGCCGACCTAGGCCCGTTGCCGGCTTATCAACGGGAACTGAGCGGCACCCTGCAAGGCGTACCGGCCGGTGCCGAAGTCGAACTGGCGCTGCTGGTGATCGATGAGAAGGATCGCCCGCAGCAATTGCTCGCCAGTTCCAGCCTGATCGGCAACAACCAGATTCTGCCGTTCCATGTGCGCTTCAACCCCGAGGCTTTCCCGGCCGGGGCGCGGGTTGAATTGCGTGGCCGCGCCAGCCAGTCCGGTCAGTTGATTTTGCATCTGCCGTCACAAACCATTACCCAGCCGACCACTCAGGCACTGGGCCAACTGCAATTTGTCAAAGCACCATGAATGCACCGTTCGACCTGCAACAGGCGCTGGGTGAGTTGCTCGGCGACGCCAGACTGAAAGCCTGTGCGTTGCCGGACACCGATTTGCAGTTGTGGCTGATCGACGGCGACAACATGGCGCGCGAATTCAGCCAGGAAGAAACCCAACGGATTCTGCACGAGCCGCCGTACTGGAGTTTTTGCTGGGCCAGCGGCCTGGCGGTGGCGCGTTATCTGGCCGAGTTCCCCGAATGGGTACGCGGCAAACGCGTGCTGGATTTCGGCACCGGTTCCGGTATTGCCGCGATTGCGGCGGTGAAGGCCGGGGCGCTGGAAGTGGTGGCCTGCGATCTCGATCCGCTGGCGATTGCCGCGTGCAGGGCGAATGCCGAACTCAATGACGTGCAGATGGGTTATTCGACGGATTTCTTTGCCGAGGCGGATCGCTTTGATCTGATTCTGGTGGCGGATGTGTTGTACGACCGGGCGAATCTGCCGTTGCTCGATGCGTTTCTCAGCCGGGGCCGCGAAGCGCTGGTGGCGGATTCGCGGGTTCGGGACTTTCGCCATCCGTTGTACGAGCGCATTGAAATGCTTGAGGCCATGACCTTGCCGGATCTGGCAGAGCCTGAAGAATTCAGACATGTCAGCCTGTACCACGCGCGGCGTGACTAAAGGCTTCGTCGGAACGCCGCCCCGCTTCCGGCCACACCCCGCCAAGCCGTATAGTTGCCCCATTCACGCTTTTACGAGATCCCCCATGAGTCAGCCAACGCCGTACATCTTCGACGCCACGACTGCCGACTTCGACCAGTCGGTGATCGAGGCTTCCTTCAATAAACCCGTGCTGGTGGATTTCTGGGCCGAATGGTGTGCGCCGTGCAAGGCGCTGATGCCGATGCTGCAAGGCATTGCCGAGAGTTATCAGGGCGCGCTGCTGCTGGCCAAGGTCAATTGCGATATCGAGCAGGACATCGTCGACCGCTTCGGTATTCGCAGCCTGCCGACCGTGGTGCTGTTCAAGGACGGTCAACCGGTCGACGGTTTTGCCGGTGCCCAACCGGAATCCGCCGTACGCGCCTTGCTCGAACCCCATGTGCAGATGCCGCCACCTGCCGCAGCCGATCCGTTCGAACAGGCTCAGGCACTGTTCGATGACGGCCGCTTTGCCGATGCCGAAGCGGCGCTGGTGGTCATGCTCAATGACGACAATACCAACGCCAAGGCCTTGATCCTGTACGCCCGCTGCCTGACCGAACGCGGTGAACTGAGCGAAGCGCAAACGGTGCTCGACGCGGTCAAGGGCGATGAGCACAAAGCCGCGCTGGCCGGGGCCAAGGCACAGATCAAGTTCCTCGGACTTGCCCGCGACCTGCCCGATGCCGCCGACCTGAAAGCACGGCTGGCGAAAGATCCGCAGGACGATAAGGCGGTGTATCAACTGGCGATCCAGCAACTTGCTCGCCAGCAATACGAAGCGGCGCTGGAGGCGATGCTCAAGCTGTTCATCCGCAACCGCAACTATGGCGAAGGCTTGCCGCACAAGACCTTGCTGCAGGTGTTCGAGTTGTTGGGTAACGATCACCCGCTGGTGACCGCCTACCGACGCAAAATGTTTGCTGCGCTGTACTAAGCGCTCACTCGACCCAGCTGTAGAGCGGCGTATCCCCGCCGCTCGCCACTTTTACCTGTGAACTGTGCCGCAAGCGCACCAGCAGGCGCTTGCCCGCCGTGGCACTGCCGGTCAGTCCTTGCAACTGATCGAGCAGATCCGGACCACTGAGTTGCCCGGCCTTGCGCAACAAATCCTGCGCGACCTGCCACAAGGTATCGTCTTGATTCATCGGTTTGGCCGCTGGCGCCGCTGCGCTCTGCGGTTGCTCAGTCGGTAACTGCCCGCTCATGGCCGAACCGAGCCGCGCCCAGTCGCTGTCATCGAGTTCCACTGTCAAATCCACCGGCACCGCGCCGACGGTTCCGCGTATCCGCAACATTGAGTTCGCTCCCGCACTTTTCTGACACGCATGCTCCCACGGGACTTGTGTAACGCCAAGCGCACGGGCAAACTCTGCGCACTTTCGTTATAAGATTACATAACAAACTCTTCACTTTACTTCCCGGAGACCGTCATGCGTCGTCTGCTGCTCGCTTTGCCGTTTGCCCTGTTGCCGTTGGCCATCGCCCATGCGGCTGATGAACATGACCACGATCACGACCATGAGCACGGCAGCCTCGGTGCGCATGAACATGGTGTCGGTCGCCTGAATGCTGCGCTCGACGGGCAAACACTGGAGCTGGAACTGGAAAGCCCGGCGATGAATCTGGTCGGCTTCGAACACGTCGCCTCCACAGAGGCCGACAAGACCAAGGTCGCCGCCGCCCGCGCGCAACTCGAAAAACCGCTGGTGCTGTTCAGCCTGCCTGCCGCTGCCGGTTGCAAAGTGGTCAGCCAGGAACTGGAAAGCCCGCTGTTCGGCGACAAGCCGCAGGCCGACGATCATGACGACGATGAAGCCGACAAGGGCGACCACGAACATCACCACGACCACAGCGAAATCCATGCTCACTATCAGTTCAACTGCACAGCCCCGGGCGCGTTGAAGACGCTGGATCTGGCGAACATCTTCAACACCTTCCCGGCGACCCAGAAAATTCAGGTACAACTGATCAGCGCCAGCGGCCAGCAAGGCACTGAAGTAACGGCCAAGGCTGCCGCGCTTAAGTTCTGATTACTGCGAAACTCCCACAAGGGGGTATGTGTTCACTCCATGAAACTGGCGCCATGACCCAAGCACTCATCGAACTGTCCGACCTGGGCTTCAGTTGGCCCGGCCACCCGCCGCTGCTGGACATCCCGGCGTTTCGTCTGGAACCGGGCGAAACCCTGTTCCTCAAAGGCCCCAGCGGCAGCGGCAAGACCACCCTGCTTGGCTTGCTCGGCGGGGTACAGAAACCCGATCGCGGCAGCATTCGCCTGCTCGGCCAGGAGCTGACCGCACTCTCCGCCGGTGCCCGCGATACGTTCCGCGTCGATCACACCGGCTACATCTTCCAGCAGTTCAACTTGCTGCCATTTCTCTCGGTGCGCGAGAACGTCGAGCTACCCTGCCACTTTTCCAGACTGCGCGCCGAACGGGCCAAACAGCGCCATGGCAGCGTCGATCAAGCCGCCGCCACCCTGCTCGCCCACCTGGGCCTGAAGGACGAGAGCATCCTCAGCCGTCGTGCCGATTCGCTGTCGATCGGCCAGCAACAACGAGTCGCCGCCGCCCGCGCCTTGATCGGCCAGCCAGAATTGGTGATCGCTGACGAACCGACTTCGGCGCTGGATTACGACGCTCGGGAAAACTTTATCCGCTTGCTGTTCGCCGAATGCCGCGAGGCCGGTTCGAGTCTGCTGTTTGTCAGTCACGACCAAAGTCTGGCCCCGCTGTTCGACCGTCACCTGTCCCTGGCCGAACTCAATCGCGCCGCCACGTCTGCTGAGGTCTGAGATGTATCTGTTTCGTCTGGCCATGGCCAGCCTGGCCAACCGTCGCTTTACCGCTTTGCTGACCGCGTTCGCCATCGCCCTGTCGGTCTGCTTGCTGCTTGCCGTCGAGCGCGTGCGCACCGAGGCCAAAGCCAGTTTCGCCAGCACCATCAGCGGCACCGACCTGATCGTCGGCGCCCGCTCCGGTTCGGTGAATCTGTTGTTGTACTCGGTGTTCCGCATCGGCAACGCCACCAACAACATCCGTTGGGACAGCTTCGAACACTTCGCCAATAACCCGAAAGTGAAATGGGCGATCCCCATGTCCCTCGGCGACTCCCATCGCGGTTATCGGGTAATGGGCACCACCCAAGCGTATTTCGAGCATTACCAGTACGGTCGCCGGCAACACCTGGAACTCGCGAAGGGGCGCGCCTTCGCCACCGATCCGTTCGAAGTGGTACTCGGTGCGGAAGTGGCCGATGCCCTGCACTACAAACTCGGCGACAAACTGGTGCTGGCCCACGGCGTGGCGGCAATCAGTCTGGTCAAACACGACGACAAACCATTCACCGTGGTCGGTATCCTCAAGCGCACCGGCACCCCGGTGGATCGTACGTTGCACATCAGCCTTGGCGGCATGGAGGCCATCCACATCGACTGGCACAACGGCGTGCCGGCGCGGGGCAACGGGCGGATCACGGCCGATCAGGCGCGCAACATGGACCTGACGCCGCAAGCGATCACCGCGTTCATGCTCGGCCTCAACAGCAAGATTTCCACCTTTGCGCTGCAACGCGAGATCAACGAATTCCGTGGTGAACCGATGTTGGCGATCCTGCCCGGCGTGGCGTTGCAGGAGTTGTGGAGCCTGATGAGCACCGCTGAAAAAGCACTGTTCGTGGTCTCGCTGTTCGTGGTGCTGACCGGGTTGATCGGCATGCTCACAGCGATTCTCACCAGCCTCAACGAGCGCCGTCGCGAGATGGCGATTCTGCGTTCGGTCGGTGCGCGGCCATGGCACATCGCGAGCCTGCTGGTGCTGGAGGCGTTTGCGCTGGCGTTGGCCGGGGTGATTGCTGGGCTGGGGTTGCTGTACATCGGCATCGCCGCCGCGCAGGGTTACGTGCAGGCCAATTACGGTTTGTATCTGCCGCTGGCGTGGCCGAGCGAGTATGAATGGACACTGCTCGGTGGCATTCTGGCGGCCGCGCTGCTGATGGGCAGCGTGCCGGCCTGGCGCGCGTATCGCCAATCCTTGGCCGATGGCCTGTCGATCCGTTTATGAGGATGTTCACCATGCCCCGCGCCATGCTCGCGCTGCTGTTACTGGTCGCCCTGCCCGTGTGGGCGGCGGCGCCCAAAGACCTGACCTGGTCGGAGATGATCCCGCCGGACGCCGCGCCGGAAGTGCCCAACATGACGCCGCTGCATGACCTGTCGAAGATGAGCGATGCGTTGTCCGCCGAGTCGGCGCCAGCGGCCAAGCAGGATTTGCCCGACGCCCCGGTGGTGCAGTCACTTGACGGGCAGAACATTCGTCTGCCGGGGTATATCGTGCCGCTGGAAGTGAATGAAGAAGGACGCACCACGGACTTTTTGCTGGTCCCCTACTTCGGTGCCTGCATCCATGTTCCGCCACCGCCGTCGAACCAGATCGTGCATGTGAAAAGTGAGTTGGGCGTGAAGCTCGATGAGCTGTATCAGCCGTATTGGGTCGAGGGGCCGTTGCAGGTCAAAGCCTCGAGCAGCGAGCTGGCGGATGCGGGGTACCAGATGGAGGCGGACAAGATTTATGTGTATGAGCTGCCGGAGTGAGTCCCGCTAGTTTCGTGTTGTTTGAGCGGACGCCTTCGCGAGCAAGCCCGCTCCCACAGGGGATTTGTGTTGATGCAAGGTTCCACACAAATCAGCCCCTTCACTGTTTCATTGAGCTGAGTCAAAAGACCGTATCAGTTGGCTTCGTACCATAGGACATCAAACATTTTTAACGTCCTTTCGGAGCCCCCATGAACAAGTCCTTGCTCAGCGCTTCGCTGTTTGCCCTCGCGCTCGCAGCCCCGCTCGCCCACGCCCACGATGCCGGTGACATCCTGATTCGTGCCGGTGCGATCACCGTCAACCCGAAGGCCGACAGCTCCAGCGTCAAGGTCGATCAGGGGCCGTTGAGCGGCACCAATCTGGGCGGCAAGGCGACCATGAGCAGCGACACTCAACTGGGCCTGAACTTCGCTTACATGCTCACCAACCACGTCGGCATTGAGTTGCTCGCGGCCACGCCGTTCGAACATGACGTGAAGCTCAAAGGCACCGGCCTGGCAGCAGCCAACGGCAAGCTCGGCACACTGAAACACCTGCCACCGACCCTCAGCGTCGTCTACTACCCGCTGGATTCGAAATCGCCGTTCCAACCGTACGTGGGCGGCGGCATCAACTACACCTGGATCTACGACGAGCACGTCGGCAGCGAAGCCAGCGCCAACGGCTTCAGCAACTTCAAGGCGAAAAACTCCTGGGGCCTGGCCTGGCAGGTCGGCGCGGACTACATGCTGACCGACAAAATCATGCTCAACGCCCAAGTGCGCTACATCGACATCGATACCCGCGCCACCGTCGAGAACAACGCCGTGGCGCCCGGTACTCGCGCACGGGTAAATGTGGATGTTGATCCGTTCATCTACATGGTGGGTTTGGGCTATAAGTTCTAAGTCGATTGACCGAACGTTCACGTGGTGGTGAATGAGGCTTGGTGGTGAGCAGACTTCAAACTGACGGCAACTGCTTTGCGGTTGACCGGGGGAAAATCCCCTCGCCACAGGGATAGCGACAAATTCCGGCCGTGAAAAAGGCGCCTGTCACAGGGCGCCTTTTTCATGTCTGAAACAAACTTACTTGCCGAGCAACCGCGCCAGACCAACGCTCATCGGCGTCTGCCGGGGCAACTTGAAACGCTCAAGCAACCGGGTGTTATTCGCCCGCGAATGGCGGATATCACCGGAGCGGGCCGGGCCGAAGCTGACCGCTGGCAATTCACCGACGACGGTTTCCAGTTCCGCAAGCATCTGCTTGAGGCTCATCGCCTGATTCCAGCCGACATTCACCGCACCGACTTCCACTTCAGGCCTCTGGATCGCCTGCACCAACAGGTCAACCAGATCCTCGACATACAGAAAGTCCCGCGTCTGCTCGCCATCGCCGAACACGGTGATCGGCAAGCCTTTCTGCGCACGTTCGCTGAAGATGCTGATGACCCCGGAATACGGTGAGGACGGATCCTGGCGTGGGCCGAAGATGTTGAAGAAGCGGAAAACCACCGGCTCCAAAGCGTGCTGACGGCGGTAGAAATCAAAATAATGCTCGCCAGCCAGTTTGTCCGACGCGTAGGGCGTCAGCGGGGCTTTTGGCGTGTCTTCATCAATTGATTCGCCCTCGCCATTGTTGCCGTACACCGCCGCGCTGGAGGCGTACAACACACGTTTGACCCCGGCCAGGCGCATCGCTTCGCAAACGTTCAGCGTGCCGATGAAATTGCTCTGGTGAGTCTTCACCGGGTCATCCACCGACGCTTGCACCGAGGCCACGGCCGCCAGATGCGCTACGGCGCTGCAACCCTGCATCGCTTGGGTGACCAGCACTGCGTCAGCCACATCACCGACAATCAACTCGACCCTGGGGTTGTCCAGCGGCAGATTGCTGCGTTTGCCGGTCGACAAGTCATCGAGAATTCGCACCGAATGGCCTTGAGCAAGCAATGCGTCGGTCAGGTGCGAGCCAATGAAACCCGCGCCGCCAGTGATTAAAACAGTCCCTTCAGCCATGTCGGTAAAACCTATCCAGTAAGCCCGGGAGCGCGGCACGCCAGGCGCGCGGCTTGATCCCGAATGTGTGCAGAATTTTCTTGCAGGCCAGGACCGCGTGTTGCGGTTCCTCGGCGGCGTCCGGCCGCGCGGCGTGAGCCTGAGCGGTCGGTGCTTCGATGGCCAGCGCGTGCAGGCTGCGGGCCTCGGTCAGAATCGCCTGGCCCAGCGCCAGCGGTGTGGTCGCCTCGTGGCCGGCGTAGTGATAAGTGCCCCACAGCGGCGCGGCGCAATCGAGTTGCTTGAGCACCGAAATGATCACCCGTGCGGCGTCATCGACTGGCGTCGGATTGCCGCGACGATCATCGGCCAGGAGCAACTCTTCCGGTTGCTCGGCACGGGCAAGAAAACGCCCGAGGGTGCCATCAGGGCTGTCATCGAGCAGCCAGCCAAAACGCAACAACACATGCTGCGGACACGCTGCACGCACACTTTGCTCGATGCGCCACAAGGCCTGACCACGCAAACCCAGCGGCACTGGTTCGTCTTTTTCGCTGTAGGCCGTGGCACGTGAGCCGTCGAACACGCGATAACTGGACGGCTGCACGAGGACGATGTTGTGGTGCCGACACAGTTCGGCCAGACGCTCGATAGCGCGCTCCTGCCCGGCCATGCGGCTTTCGCTGACGGTTTCGGCCTGGAACCAGTCGAAATAGTAGGCGAGGTTGATCAACGCATCGGGACGGGTGTCGTCGAGCAGTTGCGTCAGGCTCGCGGCATCCCAGCCGTCTTCGGGCGGGCGGGGGGCGAGGAAACCGATGTCTTCTTCCGCACCGAGGCGAATCAGCGCCTGCCCAAGGGCATTTCCGCCGCCCAGTAACATAAGGCGCATTCGCATAGAGTCAGCAGGCCCAGTCTGATTGGAACGATGGCTTTGGCGACGTTGCTTGTGGCCCCGTCGTCGATAATTGCCGGAATCGTTGCATTTTGCGGGTTTAGTGCGCAACCGTCACCCGTAAAGTGTCGATGGCCGGAATTTGTGTACGAGCAACTGCCCCATCGCTGGCCGCCACCGGTGCTGCGGCGCACACTCCTTTTGTGGGAGCGGGGTGTACGGGGTTTCTCGAAAATGCACCGTCCGTAAAGCCATCGAAACTTTCCCGAACCGCCCGCAGTCATCAACACACTGAGGCTGTACGGGGACTTTCGACGGGAGGGCGGCATGGCATCGATTCATATCGGCATTTTCGACTGGCGCTACGCCCCGTGGCGCGGGGATTTCGCCCCTCATGGGCTGGCATTCGCCTCGCGGGGGCTGCCATGAGCATTCCGGAACCGGTCGGTTTCACCGATGAAGGATCAGTCGTCGTGCCATCGGTACGCAGCTTCACTGTGCTGACGGTTAACACGCACAAGGGTTTCACCGCACTCAATCGGCGATTCATCCTGCCGGAGTTGCGCGAAGCGGTGCGCAGTGTGGCCGCCGACGTGGTGTTCCTGCAGGAAGTCCACGGCACCCACGAACTCCATCCCAAGCGCTATAACAACTGGCCGACGATGCCGCAGTACGAATTCCTCGCCGACAGCCTCTGGCCGCAGTTCGCTTATGGGCGCAATGCGGTGTATCCGGAGGGCGATCACGGCAACGCTGTGTTGTCGAAATTCCAGATCATCCGCCATGACAACCTCGACGTCTCGATCAGCGGCCACGAAAGCCGTGGCTTGTTGCATTGCGTGCTGCGCCTGCCCGGCGATGGCACCGAGGTACATGCGATCTGCGTGCATCTGGGCCTGCGCGAAAGCCACCGCAACGCTCAGCTTGGCTTGCTGATGCAGCGCCTTGCCGAACTGCCAGACGATGCTCCAGTAATCGTCGCCGGTGACTTCAATGACTGGCGCCAGCGTGCCGACGCATTGCTCAAGCCTTGCGGCTTGCGGGAAGTGTTCGCCGAACATCACGGCAAACCGGCGCGCAGCTTTCCCGCGCGTCTGCCGACCCTGCGACTGGACCGCATCTACGTGCGCAACCTCAAGACCCGTCAGCCAAAAGTGCTGGCGAACCGGCCCTGGTCCCACCTTTCCGACCATGCACCGTTATCGGTGGAGATCGAACTATGAACAGCGCACCACTGGAGAAGTCCGCCGCGGAATCGGTGAACATCACCCCGCCGATACGCGAACCCGGGCACGTCGATGTCGAATACCGCTGGCAGAGCAACAACCGCATCGAACTGCTGGAAAACGGCGAGGCGTATTTCCCGCGCGTGTTCGACGCGATGCGTGCAGCCAAGAGTGAGATCCTGCTGGAGACCTTCATCGTTTTCGAGGACAAGGTCGGCAAGGAGTTGCAGGAAATCCTGATCGACGCCGCCCGCCGTGGCGTGCGCACGACTGTCAGCCTCGACGGCTTCGGTTGTGGCGAGTTGACCACCGGCTATCTCACCGCACTGAGTGAGGCCGGCGTCTATCTGCAGATGTTCGATCCGGCCCCCAAACATCTGGGCATTCGCACCAACTGGTTTCGGCGCCTGCATCGCAAGATTGTGGTGGTCGACGGCACGGTTGCATTCATTGGCGGGATCAACTTTTCCGGCGATCACCTGGCCGACTTCGGCCCCGAGGCCAAGCAGGATTATTCGGTGCAGATCCAGGGCCCGGCCGTGGCGGACATTCACCATTTCGCACTGTTGCAAAGCGGGCGACCCGGACGTGCCAGATTCTGGTGGCAACGCCGCCGGCAGCGCCGGACAGAAATGGCCTTCACCGATCACGATGGTCAGGTGCGCCTGGTGTTTCGCGACAACAACCAGCACCACACCGACATCGAAGACGTGTATTTACAGGCCGTGCGCAGTGCTCAGCGGCGAGTGGTGATCGCCAACGCTTACTTCTTTCCCGGCTACCGCTTGCTGAAGGAAATTCGCAATGCAGCGCGGCGCGGCGTCGATGTCCGACTGATTCTGCAAGGTGAACCGGATGTGCTGGTGGCCAAAATCGCGGCGCGCATGACCTATGACTATCTGCTCAAGGCCGGGGTGAAAATCCACGAGTATTGTCAGCGCCCGCTGCACGGCAAAGTCGCGCTGGTGGATGAGGACTGGAGCACGGTCGGCTCAAGCAATCTTGACCCGCTCAGTCTGTCGCTGAACCTGGAAGCCAACGTCGTGATCCGCGATCGCGCCTTTAACCGTGACCTGTTCGAGCGCCTCGAAAACCTGAGCCTCAACCATTGCCAGACGGTAGATCCGGCCATGGTTCCACGCGGACGAATCTGGCACATGACCGTGGGCTTTCTGGTGTTCCACTTTCTGCGGCATTTTCCGGCGATGGCCGGTTGGCTACCGGCACACAAACCCAGGCTCAAGCCGTTTCGAGGTGACCGCTCATGAGTCATACCCAAGCGCAATCGAGCGGCCATTCAGCGCCCGCCGCGCACTCACGCTGGAGCAAGTGGAAACGTCCGTTGACCGTGCTGTTTTTCCTCGCGCTGATAGTATTGCTGACGCTTTTCGCCCGCCGTATCGAGTGGGCCGACGTGTTGGAAACTCTCGCCGATTTCAAGCTGCGCACGCTGATCATTGCCGCCGGCCTGACGCTGCTGAGCTTTCTGACGTACGCCAGTTTCGACCTGATCGGCCGCACCTACATTCGCCAGGACCTGACCTGGAAACAGATCCTGCCGGTGGGGATCATCAGCTATGCGTTCAACCTGAATCTGAGTGCCTGGGTTGGCGGCATAGCCATGCGTTACCGGCTGTACTCGCGTCTGGGCGTGAGCAACAGCAACATAGCCAAAATCCTCGGGCTGAGCCTGGCGACCAACTGGTTCGGCTACATGACCATCGCAGGCGTGGTGTTCAGCAGTGGACTGGTGAGCATGCCGCCGGGCTGGAAAGTCAGCACCACAGCGCTGCAGGGTATCGGTGTGGTGTTGCTGTTGATCAGTGCCGGGTATCTGGCCGCGTGCCAGTTCTCCAAGCGCCGCGAGTGGTCGATTCGCGGCGTGGAAATCAACCTGCCGTCGCTGCGCATGGCCTTGCTGCAACTGCTGCTGGGCGCGCTGAACTGGTCGTTGATGGCGGCGGTGATCTTCACCTTGCTACCGAGCAAGCTCGACTATCCGCTGGTGCTCGGCGTGCTGTTGATCAGTGCAATTGCCGGGGTCATTACTCACATTCCGGCGGGGTTGGGCGTACTGGAAGCAGTGTTCGTTGCACTGCTGCAACACGAAGCGTCGCGGGGCAGTCTGGTGGCGGGGTTACTGGCCTATCGGGCGATTTATTTTCTGTTGCCGTTGTTGATTACGCTCGTGATGTATCTGGTGGTGGAGGCCAAGGCCAAAGCGCTGCAGATCGAAAAGACGCCTTCCTGATGTTGTTTTGAGGCTGCCGGCTTCGTCACGAGCAGCCCCCAATCAGGTACTCGGTGTTTTCACTGGCGCAGTGACACCAAACCGCGCGCGATAATCACTGGGCGCCAGCCCGGTAACTTTCTTGAAGGTCGCCCGAAACGCTCCTGGGTCTTGATACCCCACCTTCCAGGCAATGTGATCAATCGTACCGTTGGTGAATTCAAGCATCTCGCGTGCCTTGCCGACGCGTAAATGCTGACAGTATTCGGTCGGTTTCAACCCGGTCGCGGCGCGGAAGCGGCGCAGGAATGTGCGCTCCTCCAACCCCGCGCGTTCGGCCATTGCCGTCAGCGAAACATCCGTCGCGCCAGTGCTTTGCAGCCAATGCTGAACCTTGAGAATCGGCGCATCGCCATGACCGAGGATCGGCGCAAAATGACTGCCGCACTCACTGGCGCTGTCGCTGTGTTCGATCACCAGAAACCGCGCAGTAGCGGTAGCGATGCTCGGGCCCAACAGCCTGTCGACCAGACGCAGCCCCAACTCCGACCAAGCCATCAGCCCGGCCGTGGTGATCAGGTCGCCGTCATCGACAATCGGTGCATCGGCGTTGAGTCTGATGTTCGGATAGCGTTCGGCGAAGACCTTGGCCGAGGTCCAGTGACTGGTGGCGCTGCGGCCGTCGAGCAGACCGCTCTCCGCCAGCAGAAAAGAGCCTGCGCAGACGCCGCCAAGCGTTGCGCCACGGGCGTGTTGTTCACGCAGCCAGTGCAGCAACCCGGTTGATGCCTGAGCTTCGCAGAAACCACCGATCGAGGGTGGAATCAGTACCGCCAGCAATTCGCTTTCGCCCCCCGTACAACTGTCGAAAACCCGCTTCGGCGCCTGATCGCCTTCAACCTGCCAATGACTGACCCGCAGTAACGGCAGTTGCGCAGCCTCATGCTCGGCGGCAATCCCGTTCGCCACCGCGAACAGATCAGTCAAACCGTGCACGGCCGCCATTTGCGCGCCGGGATAAATCAGCACGCCCAACCCGGCCACGGCAGCCCTTTGTGCGCCCATTGTCAGTTTTCCCCTGTCTATTGTCGGTGCGGCCAATCCTCGAGTCGCTCGGCAGCGCCAATACTGAAGGCACTTCCAGCCAATCCATCGAGGACACACCCATGGCCAAGCAAGCGCTCATCGTAGTCGATATCCAGAATGACTACTTCCCCCAAGGCAAATGGCCGCTCACCGGTGCCGACGCCGCTGCCGACAACGCCGCGCGACTGATCGCAGCCTTCCGCGAAGCCGGCGATTCGGTGGTGTTCATTCGACATGAGTTCACCTCATCGGACGCCGCGTTTTTCACCCCCGGCTCGGACGGCGCCAAACTGCACCCCAAAGTGCTCAATCGTGCCGACGAACCCGTAGTACTCAAACACTTCGTCAACGCGTTCCGCGAAACCGAGTTGCAATCGATTCTCGACGAACAAGGCATCAAGGAACTGGTGGTGGTCGGCAGCATGAGCCACGTGTGCATCGACGGCATCACCCGTGCGGCGGCGGATCTGGGCTATGACGTCACGGTGATTCACGACGCCTGCGCCAGCCGCGATCTGGAATTCAACGGCATGACCGTACCGGCAGACCACGTCCACGCGGCCTTCATGTCAGCCCTGGGCTTCGCTTACGCCAGCGTGGTGTCCACCGACGAGTTCCTCCTGCGCTGACGCTCCCGGAAACACTTTGCAAAAAACCTGCGCCCGCCCCGTTGCGGGCGTTTTTGCGAGCGCCGGAAAAATCTCACGCGTGAGCCATTGATGGCACTTTGAATTGGTTGTAGTGTGGCCCACGCGTGAGATGTTCATAACGGAATCAATGCCATGAAAAGCCGCTCCCCCGCTACCGCATCAGACCCAAAGGGAGTGCGCTCAAAACCGTCCGCGAAAAAACCATCCAGCTTTTATATGAAGCAGATGCGTGCGGGCCTGGCGGCTGCCGGTTATGTGAAACACGAAACTTGGGTGCTTCCGGAAAACCGAAGCTTGCTCAAACAAATGGAGCAACAGCTACGCCAACCGATTCTGGCTGGCTCTTTCATGTCGGAGAATTACATGAGCGCAGGCAACAACTGGAATATCGACAGCCTCTTCAACGCCCTCAAGGCCCTGGACGAGGTCGCTTCGCAAGAGATCACGCTGTCTCTGATCCAGAGCTCCGAACCCAGCATCAAGCTGGAAATGAACGAATTCGGCGGTCTGCCGATTCACATCGCCCTGGCCGGCGCACAGATCATCGTCGACACCGTGCTGGTGGACATCGATTCGATCACCGACGTGCGCGCCTTCAACGACGCCGTACTGCGCAGCCGGGAAATGTTCCCGCTGTCGTCGATCGGTATCGAGTCGATGCCGAACGGGCAGACCGTCTACAACATGTTTGGCGCCCTCAGCGCCGACTCGAGCCTGACCAACGTGGTGACCGAGGTGAAAACCCTGGTCGATAACGTGCAGCGCGCCAGCGAAGCCTTCGAACACTTCTTCAAGTAATCAACAGGGAATATCCAATGACTCAGTCCATCTGGAGCAAGTTGTTCACCGCACTGCGCGGCGGCGCCAATGAAGTCGGCGAAGCGATCGTCGACCAACAGGCCCTGCGCATCCTCGACCAGGAAATCCGCGATGCGGATACCGCGCTGTCGAACGCCCGTCGCGAATTGATCACCATCATGGCCAAGCACAAGCTGGCCGCCGACCGCGTGAGCGAGTACGACGCCAAGATCAAGGATCTGGAAGCCAAGGCTGTTTCGGCTCTGAACGCCGGTCGCGAAGACCTGGCGATGGAAGTGGCCGAAGCGATTTCGACCCTGACCAACGACCTGACCGCCGAAAAAGCCCAAAGCGACGAGTTTGGCAACTATGCCGACAACATGCGCAAGGACATCAACAAGGCCGAAGCCCGGATCAAGAGCCTGCGCCAACAAGTGGACATGGCCAAGGCCCGTGACAGCGTGCAGAAAGCCCAGGTCAGTGCATCGATCGCCAGCGGCGGCGCCAACGGCAAACTGGAAACCGCGGTCGGCACCCTGAACCGCCTGCAAGCCAAGCAGCAGCAACGCGCTGCCGAACTGAGTGCGGCCGATGAACTGGCAGACGCTTCAACCGGCAACGACCTGGATCGTAAACTGCGCGACGCCGGCATCACGCCGAATGAAGGCAGCGCCAATGCGATTCTTGAACGCCTTAAGCAGAAATCCGCTCAGTAACACCGCGATAAAAAACCCTGTGGGGGCGAACAACCCCGCTCCCACAGGGTTTGTGCTGAGCAAATGACGCTGCTCGTTCGTCGCTCGGCCCGGTACACTAGCGGCGCTTTTTACGACGAACACCTCCACCCGCTTCAAGGAACGTACCCATGGGATGGTTTAAAGATTTGCTGGGCACCAGCAACTGGCAGACCGCTGCGCCAACACCCACCGTCGCCAGTGGCCCACTCGGGATGGCCCAAGGCAAAGGCGTCAGATTCGATTCGACGCTGGCCCTGCTGCTCGACGGTTCGACTTCGGTACGAGTCCCCTTCGATCAGGCGATCTGGAGCGCAGGCTGGGTCGACCTCGGCCAGTCCAATAAACTGCACCGCTATTACATGAACGACGAGGATTTCTGGGTACAGATCCACGTCACCGGCGATGATCAGATCGAATCGGTCATCCTGTTCAACTACCTCAGTTACGTGACAGTCAACAGTGACGCCGAACTGCAGCGACTGGCCGGCCCCAACAGCCTGATCGGTTTGCCGACCTACACCCACGAAGGTGTCGAATTCACCCGCGAGTGGGGCACCGAACAAGGCCAGACCGAACTGGTGCCGCTGACCGAGCAGGTGGTCAACCCGGACGAGAGCTACACCATCGAACACCACGCCATGCTTTACGCCCGCGAGACCGGCCTGACCGATCGTCGCGAGCTGTTGTTGTTCTCCGTCGAACAAGACGAAGAAGGCACCGTCAGCCTGAGCACCTCGCTCGGCATTTCGCTGTACACGACTGACCTGAGCACCATTTAAATAAGGACGTTTTTCATGCTGGAAGTGCTGGCTGTCTCGCTGAACAAGACCGCTCTGACCGGTTTCATCGTTTACCTGATCGGCGCCGTGTTGCTGTTCATGCTGTTTCAATTCGTCTACACGCGCATCACCCCACACAAGGAATTCGAGCTGATCCGCTCCGGCAACACGGCCGCCGCCATTGCGCTGTCCGGTGCAATCATCGGTTTCGCCATTCCTGCCAGCAACGTGATCGCCTATTCGGTCAACGTCCTCGACTTCGTGCTCTGGGCCGTGATTGCCGCAGCAGTGCAACTGCTGGCGTTTCTCGCCACTGGCCTGGTGCTCAAAGGCACTTCCCAGCGCATCGCCAACGGTGAAATCGCTTCCGGCATCTACGTCGCAGCGGTAGCGATCAGCGTCGGTATGCTCAACGCTGCGTGCATGACACCGTCCAACTGATCGGCAGGAAGCCTTAGATGAAACGAAGCAAGTACGTTCAGTTGTCCCTCGCCGCGTCGGTGGCCATGGCCATTTCCGGCGAAGCGGCAGCGGTGGATCAGGCGCGCAATTTCCAGAGCGTTGAGCAGTGCGTCGATGCCGAAGTGGCAGCCGACGTCTGCTCCAACGCCTACGTCGCGGCGCTCACCGAACACCGGCGTATCGCTCCGGCGTACGACGACAAGGCCAAGTGCGACGCGGACTTTGCTGCCGACTGGTGCCAGAAAAACTCCGACGGCCGCTTCGTGCCGAAACTCGGCGGTTTCAAAGTGCCGCAGAACGGTGAAACCCCACAAAATCTCGACGCCATCGCCGATGCGCAGATGCCGGCCGGTGACACGACGGCTGCCCAGAATGTGCAAAACACTTCCCACACCTCGAGTGGCGGCGGCTGGCTGAGCGGATGGCTGATCGGCAACGCGATGAGCAACAACTCGAATCGCACGGTCTATCGCGACCGCGATACGCGCCAGCCCTACAACACCTCGACGCAGTCAAAAAGAATCGAGTCGGCGCCCCGTAGCCAACCGACCTACGAGAGCAGCAAAAGCAAACCGGTGAACGTCACCTCCTCCACCTCCCGTGGCGGTTTTGGCAGCCAGTCCAGCGCCCGCAGCGGTTGGGGTGGTTGGGGCAGCAGTTCCGGCCGCTCGAGCAGCTGACGATGAAAAAGGTCCACTGCGCCGAGCGCCCCGACTGGAAACAAACGGCCGAGAGCCTCGGCTTTATGTTCCACACCATCGACGACGAGCCCTACTGGGACGAAAGCGCGTATTACCAGTTCACGCTCGCGCAAATCGAAAACGATCTCGAGGACCCGACCACCGAACTGCACGAGATGTGTATGGACCTGGTCGACCGCGTGGTACACAGCGAAGAACTGCTGGATCGCCTGAGCATCCCGCCTGCGTACTACGACATGATCCGAACGTCCTGGCTGGAAGGACATCCGCATCTGTACGGGCGCATGGACTTTTCCTACAGCGGCAACGGCCCGGCGAAACTGCTGGAACTCAACTACGACACCCCAACCAGCCTTTACGAGGCGGCGGCGTTCCAGTGGGGTTGGCTGGAGCAATGCATTGAGCGCGGCACGCTGCCCAGCCATGCCGACCAGTTCAACAGCATCGACACCAAGCTGCATCAAGCCTTTGCCGAGTTGCAGCTCAAGCGACCTTTCTACTTTGCCTCAATGAAAGACTCGGTCGAGGATAAAGGCACCACCGATTACCTGCGACTGATCGCGGAAAAGGTCGGCATCGAATCCCGGCACATCGACATCGAAGACATTGGCCTGACGGCCGAGGGCCGCTTTGTCGACCTGCAAGATCGCTGGATCCCGCACCTGTTCAAGCTGCACGCCTGGGAATTCATCTTCCATGAACCGTTCGGCGCGGCGATTGCCGAGTGCGATACGCAGTTTTTCGAGCCTGCGTGGAAAGCGATCCTGTCGAACAAAGGCGCACTGCCGCTGTTGTGGGAGTTGCACAAAGGCCATCCGAATCTGCTCGCAGCGCACCTCGATCCGAACCCGGCCAGTGCCGTGCCCAAAGGCTGGGTGCGCAAACCGTACTTCTCCCGGGAAGGTGCAAACATCGAACTGCAAACCGCGCAAGGTCTGATCGTCAAAGAAGATGGGCCCTACACCGATGCGCCATTTATCCTTCAGGAGTTCGCACCACTGCCGAAGTTCGATAACAGCTACACGCTGATCGGCTCCTGGGTGATTGGCGATCAGGCGGCGGGTATTGGCGTGCGTGAGGACAACAGTCTGATCACCAAGGATTCAAGCCGGTTTCTGCCGCATTTGATTCTTGACTGACAAACCACCGCCCACAAAAAAGGCCTGTCGCGTTGAACGACGGGCCTTTTTATTTAGATCGTATGCAGCCAAGAATCAGAACGGAATATCGTCATCGAAGCTGTCGAAATCCGGAGCCGGTTGCGGTGCGGCCTGCTGTGGAGCCGGGGCCGAACGCTGCTGTGGCGCCGACTGCTGCGGGCGTGGAGCCTGCTGACGTGGCGTTGGAGCGGACTGCTGATAGTTGTTGCCGCCGCCTTGTTGGTCGCCCTGTTGTGGACGGCCGCCGAGCAGTTGCATGGTGCCTTGCATGTCGACCACGATTTCGGTGGTGTAACGCTTGATACCGTCTTTTTCCCACTCGCGGGTCTGCAGCTTGCCTTCGATGTAGACCTGCGAACCTTTGCGCAGGTACTCACCGGCGATCTCGGCCACCTTGCCGAACATCGAAACACGGTGCCACTCGGTCTTCTCGACCTTCTGACCGGTTTGCTTGTCGGTCCACTGTTCGCTGGTTGCCAGACTCAGGTTGGTCACGGCGTTACCGTTAGGCAGGTAGCGAACTTCGGGATCCTGGCCGCAAGTGCCGACCAATATGACTTTGTTAACCCCACGGGCCATAACGTTCTCCTAGGCTTCGCAAGCAGCCCCGGCCGGGTTGTTCACCAGGCGTTCGAGGGTGTCGCGATCCACTAATTCTTTGTCCAGTTTGATGTAAACAGCCGCTTCATCCGCAACTATCACTGCATCGGTTACCCCCACGAGGGCCTTGAGGCGCTCGACCAGACCCGCTTCGCGGATCGCCTCGGGCGACAACGGCAAGCGCAGGCTCGTCACGTAGGGAGGTTCGCGCATGGTAACAGCAAAGGCCAGCCAGATGGCAGCCAGCCCCGCACATCCGAGGAACACAACCGACAGACCGCCATGCTGAAACAGCCAGCCGCCGAGTATCCCGCCGAGTGCCGAACCGAGGAACTGACTGGTGGAATACACGCCCATGGCCGTGCCCTTGCCACCTGCCGGTGAAACCTTGCTGATCAGCGACGGCAGAGAAGCCTCCAGCAGATTGAACGCGGTGAAGAACACCACCGTGCCGATCACCAGAGCCCGCAGGCTGTCACCGAACTTCCAGAAGAATAGCTCAGTCAGCATCAGCGTCATGACGGCGCCGAGCAAGATTCGTTTCATTTTGCGTTTCTTCTCGCCATAGATGATGAACGGGATCATGGCGAAGAAAGAAATCAGCAGCGCGGTCAGGTAAACCCACCAATGCTGCTCCTTGGGCAACCCGGCTTTTTCCACCAGGGCCAAGGGCAGCGCGACGAAGCTCGACATGAGCATCGCGTGCAATACAAAGATGCCAAGATCGAGGCGCAGCAGATCGGGATGCTTGAGCGTCGGCAGCAGCGCCTGACGCGCCACGCCGGACTCACGATGCTGCAACGGCCCGGTTGAGCGCGGCACCATGAACATGATGATCAGGATCCCGATCAGTGCCATGCCGCCTGTAGCGAGGAACAGTCCGGACAAACCGAAAACCCGGGTCAGCAGCGGCCCGACCACCATCGCCACAGCGAAGGACAAACCGATGGTCATGCCGATCATCGCCATCGCTTTGGTGCGGTGCTGTTCACGGGTCAGGTCGGAGAGCAAGGCCATGACCGCGGCGGAGATCGCGCCGGCGCCCTGCAGGATCCGCCCGGCGATCACGCCCCAGATCGAATCGGCCTGGGACGCCAGCACACTGCCGAGGGCGAAGACGATCAGCCCCAGGTAAATGACCGGCCGGCGGCCAATGCGGTCGGAAATGATCCCGAACGGAATCTGAAAAATCGCCTGGGTCAGGCCATAAGCACCAATTGCCAGCCCGATCAGGGCCGGGGTCGCGCCTGCCAGATCCATGCCGTAGGTCGCCAGTACTGGCAACACCATGAACATGCCAAGCATACGGAAGGCGAACACCAGGGCCAGACCGCTCGCCGCGCGGGTCTCGCTGCCACTCATGCGTTCGCTGTGGGGATCGTGCATGGAAAAACCTCGTGTGAACCGGCGGCGATTCTACCAGTCCCATCGGAAGACGGGGTATATCGCGACGCTATGACACGCCTACATGAAACTCTCTTCATGCAAGGCAAAAAACGCTGCGCTTGATAGTGTGCATCCATCCAGTATTTGCCCGTATACTCCTACGTTTTCGACGCCCGCCGAGCGAGGCCACTTTGGACAAGATCCTGATACGTGGGGCCCGTACCCACAACCTGAAGAACATCGACCTGACCCTGCCACGGGACAAGCTGATCGTCATCACCGGCCTGTCCGGATCCGGCAAGTCGTCCCTGGCCTTCGACACACTCTACGCCGAAGGTCAGCGCCGCTATGTCGAATCCCTGTCGGCTTACGCCCGGCAGTTCCTGTCGATGATGGAAAAACCCGACGTCGACACCATCGAAGGCCTGTCGCCTGCGATTTCCATCGAACAGAAATCGACCTCGCACAACCCCCGCTCCACGGTCGGCACCATCACCGAAATCTACGACTATCTGCGCCTGCTGTATGCACGCGTCGGTACGCCCCGCTGCCCCGACCACGACATTCCACTGGAAGCACAGACCGTCAGCCAGATGGTCGACCTGGTACTGGCCCAGCCGGAAGGCAGCAAATTGATGCTGCTGGCCCCGGTGATCCGCGAGCGCAAAGGCGAACACTTGTCGGTGTTTGAAGAGCTGCGCGCCCAGGGCTTCGTCCGTGCCCGGGTCAATGGCCGGATCTGCGAGCTCGACGAGCTGCCGAAACTGGATAAACAGAAGAAGCATTCGATCGACGTGATTGTCGACCGTTTCAAGGTTCGCGCCGATCTGCAGCAGCGTTTGGCCGAATCGTTCGAGACCGCACTCAAACTGGCGGACGGCATTGCCCTCGTGGCGCCGATGGACGATGAGCCGGGCGAAGAGATGATCTTCTCCGCGCGTTTCGCCTGCCCGATCTGCGGCCACGCGATCAGCGAGCTCGAACCAAAACTGTTTTCCTTCAACAACCCGGCCGGCGCCTGCCCGACTTGCGATGGCCTGGGCGTGAAGCAATTCTTCGACATCAAGCGACTGGTCAATGGTGATCTGACCCTGGCCGAAGGGGCCATTCGCGGCTGGGACAGGCGCAACGTCTACTACTTCCAGATGCTGGGCTCATTGGCTTCGCATTACGGGTTCAGCCTCGAAGTGCCCTTCAACGAACTGCCAGCCGATCAGCAGAAATTCATCCTGCACGGCAGCGGCTCGCAGAACGTCGACTTCAAATACCTGAACGACCGTGGCGATATCGTCAAACGTTCGCACCCGTTCGAAGGCATCGTGCCGAACCTCGAGCGTCGCTACCGCGAAACCGAATCGGCGAGCGTGCGTGAAGAGCTGGCCAAGTTCCTCAGCACTCAGTCTTGCCCGGACTGCCGTGGCACCCGTCTGCGTCGTGAGGCTCGGCATGTCTGGGTCGGCGAAAAAACGCTGCCGGCAGTGACCAATCTGCCGATTGGCGATGCGTGTGAATACTTCGGCGAACTGAAAATGACTGGCCGTCGTGGCGAAATCGCGGACAAGATTCTCAAGGAAATCCGCGAGCGCCTGCAGTTTCTGGTCAACGTGGGCCTGGACTATCTGTCGCTGGATCGCAGTGCCGACACGTTGTCCGGCGGCGAAGCACAGCGGATCCGGCTGGCCAGCCAGATCGGTGCCGGCCTGGTGGGCGTTCTGTATATCCTCGATGAGCCTTCCATCGGCTTGCACCAGCGTGATAACGACCGGCTGCTCGGCACACTCAAACACCTGCGCGACATCGGCAACACAGTGATTGTGGTCGAGCACGACGAAGACGCGATTCGTCTGGCTGACTATGTCGTGGATATCGGCCCCGGTGCCGGTGTGCATGGCGGACAGATCGTTGCCGAAGGTACGCCAGCCGAAGTCATGGCGCACCCCGATTCCCTGACCGGCAAATACCTGTCGGGCCGGGTGAAGATCGAGGTGCCGGCCAAGCGTACACCGCGCAACAAGAAACAGGTTCTGGCGCTCAAGGGTGCACGGGGCAACAACCTGCGTAACGTCGATCTGGAAATTCCGATCGGCCTGCTGACTTGCGTGACGGGTGTTTCCGGCTCGGGCAAATCGACCCTGATCAACAACACCCTGTTCCCGCTGAGCGCTACCGCACTCAACGGTGCGACCACTCTGGAAGCAGCCGCGCACGACAGCATCAAGGGCCTGGAACATCTGGACAAAGTGGTCGACATTGATCAGAGCCCGATTGGGCGCACACCACGGTCCAACCCGGCAACTTATACCGGGCTGTTCACCCCGATCCGGGAACTGTTCGCCGGCGTGCCCGAGTCGCGTTCCCGAGGCTACGGCCCGGGGCGTTTCTCGTTCAACGTCAAGGGCGGTCGCTGCGAGGCGTGCCAGGGTGATGGCCTGATCAAGGTTGAAATGCACTTCCTGCCGGATATCTATGTTCCGTGCGACGTGTGCAAGAGCAAACGCTACAACCGCGAAACCCTTGAGATCAAATACAAGGGCAAGAACATCCACGAAACTCTCGAGATGACCATCGAAGAGGCTCGAGTGTTCTTCGACGCGGTACCGGCACTCGCGCGCAAGCTGCAAACCTTGATGGATGTGGGGCTGTCGTACATCAAGCTGGGGCAGTCGGCTACGACCTTGTCCGGTGGTGAGGCGCAGCGGGTCAAACTGTCCCGTGAGTTGTCCAAACGCGATACCGGCAAGACGCTGTACATCCTCGACGAGCCGACCACGGGCCTGCACTTCGCGGATATCCAGCAATTGCTCGACGTCCTGCATCGCCTGCGCGACCACGGCAACACCGTGGTGGTGATCGAGCACAACCTTGACGTGATCAAGACTGCCGACTGGCTGGTCGATCTCGGGCCTGAGGGTGGTTCCAAGGGTGGCCAGATCATTGCCACCGGCACGCCCGAGGAAGTGGCCGAGATGAAGCAATCTCACACCGGCCATTACCTCAAGCCACTGCTGATCCGTGATCGGGTCTAGACACCGAGCATAAAAAAGCCCCTGTCACTTCGTCAGTGACAGGGGCTTTTTTGTATTACATGTCAGGTGTGGGATTGCAGGTAGTTCTGGAGACCGATTAGCTTGATCAGGCCCAACTGCTTTTCCAGCCAGTAGGTGTGATCTTCTTCGGTATCGTGGAGCTGAACGCGCAATATCTCACGGCTGACGTAGTCGTTGTGCTGTTCGCAGAGCTCGATGCCTTTGCACAATGCCGCACGGACTTTGTACTCAAGGCGCAGATCGGCTTCGAGCATCTCCGGGACGGTGGTGCCGACATCCAGATCATCCGGACGCATGCGTGGCGTACCTTCAAGCATCAGGATCCGGCGCATCAACGCGTCAGCATGGCCTGCTTCTTCTTCCATCTCGTGGTTGATTCGTTCGTAGAGCTTGGTGAATCCCCAGTCCTCATACATCCGCGAGTGGACAAAATACTGGTCACGCGCGGCCAGTTCGCCGGTCAGCAACGTGTTGAGGTAATCGATAACGTCTGGGTGGCCTTGCATCGCCCTACATCTCCCTGCTTGAAAGGCTGTAGTTTGAACCAACCTGACTGTCAGGTCACCCTCCATGCGCAATAAAAGCGAAGATAATCTGAGAAAAGCAGGCTAAATAACGCAAAAACCGCCCTAATGAGGGCGGTTATGCTTCTCGTTTAGACTTCGTTAAGCTGTACGTTGAGCAGCTTTGCAATTGCTTCGCCATACGCCGGATCGGCTTTGTAGAAATGCTGCAACTGGCGATCCACAACATCAGGCGTCACACCGGCCAGCGCTCCTGCAATGTTACTGACCAGCAGCGCTTTCTGTTCGTCATTCATCAAGCGGAACAGTGCCCCCGCCTGACTGTAATAATCACTGTCCTCGCGATGATCGTAGCGGTCAGCCGCACCGCTCAAGGCCAGCGCCGGCTCTGCATAACGCGGCGCTTGTTTGGGCGACTCTACGTAACTGTTCGGCTCGTAATTTGGCGCTGCGCCACCGTTGCTGCCAAAAGCCATCGAACCGTCGCGCTGGTATGTGTTCACCGCACTGCGTGGCGCATTCACAGGCAATTGCTGGTGATTGGTACCAACACGGTAGCGGTGAGCATCAGCGTAAGCGAATACACGACCTTGCAGCATACGATCCGGCGACAAACCGACGCCAGGCACCATGTTGCTCGGGCCGAACGCGGCCTGCTCGACTTCAGCGAAGTAGTTCAGCGGATTGCGGTTCAGCTCCAGCTCACCTACTTCGATCAGCGGGAACTCTTTCTGCGACCAGGTCTTGGTCACGTCAAACGGGTTCTCATAGTGCGCCGCTGCCTGAGCCTCGGTCATGATCTGAATGCACACGCGCCATTTCGGGAAGTCACCGCGCTCAATTGCTTCAAACAGATCACGCTGCGCGTAATCCGGGTCAGTGCCAGCCAGACGAGCGGCATCAGCCGGCGCAAGGTTTTTGATGCCTTGCTGGGTCTTGTAGTGCCACTTCACCCAGTGACGCTCGCCTTGAGCGCTGATCAGACTGTAAGTGTGACTACCAAAGCCGTGCATGTGACGGTACCCGTCCGGGATCCCGCGGTCAGAAAAAAGAATGGTGACTTGGTGTAACGCTTCCGGCGAATGCGACCAGAAGTCCCACATCATCTGCGCACTCTTCAGATTACTTTGTGGCAGGCGCTTTTGGGTGTGGATGAAGTCAGGGAATTTCAGCGGGTCGCGAATGAAGAAGACTGGCGTGTTGTTGCCGACAATGTCCCAGTTACCTTCCTCGGTGTAGAACTTCAGCGCAAAGCCACGCGGATCTCGCTCGGTGTCGGCAGAACCGCGCTCGCCACCTACCGTTGAAAAACGCAGAAAGGTCGGGGTTTGCTTCCCTACGGACTCGAACAGCTTAGCGCTGGTGTAATCGGTGATATCGCGGGTTACGGTAAACGTACCGTAAGCACCCGAGCCCTTAGCGTGCACCCGGCGCTCAGGAATGTTTTCACGATTAAAGTGGGCAAGCTTCTCGATCAGATGAAAATCGTCGAGCAGCAGCGGGCCTCGCGGGCCGGCGGAGCGAGAATTCTGGTTATCAGCGACAGGCGCGCCACTGGCGGTCGTAAGCGTTTTGGTCTGGCTCATACGGTCTTCTTCCTCTGTCAGTCTTGGAGCTGCCGGCTAATCGGCTTGGACGGGAGTATCAATCAACAATGTGACACCTACAAATTCATTAACCTGCACACATCGATAGAAAATTACTAATTAAACTTCCCAGCACATAGTGACAACAGAACAGAGGGAGATGCTTGTACGTAAAGCGCTTTTCTTACAGGCACAAAAAACCGGGCACTAGGCCCGGTTCTTTGTTTCAGACTGACGTCTTACTCGGCGGATACAGCTTCGCCAGCAGTAGCACGATCAACCAACTCGACGTACGCCATAGGCGCGTTGTCGCCAGCGCGGAAACCGCACTTGAGGATGCGCAGGTAGCCACCCTCACGGGTAGCATAACGCTTGCCCAGGTCGTTGAAGAGCTTACCAACGATAGCTTTCTTACGAGTACGGTCGAAAGCCAGACGGCGGTTAGCCAGGCTGTCTGTCTTGGCCAGAGTGATCAGCGGCTCAGCAACGCGACGCAGTTCTTTGGCTTTTGGCAGAGTAGTTTTGATCAGCTCGTGCTCGAACCGCGACA
>NZ_JBIUWN010000079.1:0-26267 GCF_044743485.1 Pseudomonas sp. NPDC087614
TTATGGAGATCGATTTACCAGGTTGAACTGGTGAAAGAAGGGCTTGCCTTACGGCAGGCCGTTACCGGCCCGCACACAAAAAATCTGACACTCCCGTCGAAATCAACAACGAATACTTTGCTTGCCAGTTCATTTTTTGCACAGATGCTTGAACTGACACCTGACTAAACGGCAAAAATTGCCCACTAAACCCATACAATTCAGGGCCTCGTTAGCTTCGGTAACACGGGCCCTTCCACCAACCTCTCCACCCCCAACCGCACCCTCTCCCCCCCCTGCTCAATCACCACCCCATCCCCATCCCCCTCCACCGCCACCAACTTCACCCCAGGCCCAACCGTCTCCCCCTGCAGAAAACTACGCGGCGGCCCATCGTTCAGGCTCAGTATCGCCACCGCCCCCCGACTACTCGCCATCACCCCGCTCACCTTGATATCCACTGGCGCCGTTTGATTGGAAAACCACTGCAACGCCGGGCTGTCACTGCGCACCGCGAGCAATTGCGGGGCTGCCGGCGGGGTGTGGGATTCGGCGGTGGTCAGCAGCAGCGACGACCACGTCGCCACGCCAACCAGCGCGGCGAGCAGTGCCGCGGCCTGGACCATTTGCGGTGGGGAAAAGCGTGCGGTGAACATCATGGGCTGAATCTCCTTTTAGTCCCTGCCCCCAGACTACGCGGCAATTCTCTCGGTTTTATTTCACACGCCTTACATGTTGGCGGTGCAGGATGATCCTCAACGCAAAGGAGCGCGCAATCGATGAACAGGCAACAGGGCTTTACCCTGATCGAGTTGATGGTGGTGCTGGTGATCATCGGTATCGCCAGTGCGGCGATCAGCCTGAGCATCAAGCCCGATCCGCTGCAATTGCTGCGCAAGGACGCCGAGCGTGTGGCGCAGTTGCTGCAGGTGGCGCAGGCCGAGGCCCGCGCTGATGGCCGGCCGATTGTTTGGGTCAGTGATGCCAAGGGTTTTCGGTTTAGTCGGCGCAGCGACAACGGCAAGGGTTTCGAGCATTTCAATGACGATGCACAACTGCGCCCGCGGCCGTGGCAGAGCCCGAAGGTGCAGGTGCGGGTCGAGCCGAAACAGAAAGTCGTGCTCAACGCTGAGTGGATCAATCCGCCGCTGCAACTGACGTTGTCCGATGGCGCCAATCAGTTGAGTGTCCTGCGCGATGTCGCCGGCCGGATCAGCGTGCAATGAAAGACCAACAAGGTTTCACCCTGATTGAGGTGATGGTCGCGATTCTGCTGATGGCGGTGGTGAGTTTGATTGCCTGGCGTGGGCTCGACAGCGTGACGCGGGCTGACAGCCATTTGCAGGCCAGCAGTGAGCAGAGTGACAGCCTGTTGCGGGCGCTGAATCAGTTGCAGCGGGATGTGGACATGCGCGCGGGCATTGAATTGACTGAGCCGAAGAAAGTCGGTGTGGACGACGAGCCGCCCAGCGCCCCTCCCGCGATTACTGTGCGCAGCAGTGACAACAAGGGCTTTCGCCTGGACATCATTCGTACGGCGGCGGATCAGCCGGGGGCGTTGCAGCGGGTGCGGTGGTGGGTCAAGGGCGACACGCTGTATCGGGCGGTGGCGGCGGCGCGCAGTCGGTATCCGTTGCCGGCACCTACTGACGTGGTTGCTGTGCTGAACGATGTGAGCGATGCACAGATTCGGGTATGGGAAACGGATAAGGGCTGGCGGCAATTGAGTGGCAATCGGCGCGAGGATCCGCAAGGGCTGGAGATTCGGTTGAATCGGCAGACGCCGCAGGGGGTGGAGAAATATCGGCAGGTGATTGGGCCGCTGGACTGACAAACGCCTGAGATCCCCTGCCCCGTCCACCCTGGAGCTGCCGCAGGCTGTGGTCTTTTGATTTTATTTTTCAGAAGCAAGATCAAAAGATCGTCCGAACGCGGCCCGCGCCTTCGGCAGCTCACACTGGGATCGGGTGTACCTGCCAAAGGCTGTCAGGCCGCCATCGCTGACAGGCTCCCAGAAAGAATTGAGTACACCCCGCACGCGGCGCGTGCCGCCCCACTCAACACAATGAGCGTTAGCTCGAGTACCGCATTTGATCTTAAAGCGCCCGTCGGCAGGCTTCGTTCCGGGATTGATCCGGGGATGGGGAGCGCAGCGACCGTTTGGCGAAGCCAAACAATGTCCACCGCCCCCCCCACTAGCTGAGAACGACGACCCCCCCAGGCAACTCAGTGCATTTGACGCCGTAGGCATCGCGAATCAACAACGCCACACCCGCCAGTTGATCAAGGCTAAACCGCGCCTGCACCCGACGCTGTCCAAGCTCACGGTTGAGCAGCAAAAGCATCCCCGGCCGATAGCGATTAATCTCATCAATCATCTGGCTCAGGGTCGCCCCATTAAACACCAACACCTGCTGCCGCCAATTCATCACCGCCGCCGTGTCAACGTTCTGTACCGCGCCAACCTGCCCCGCGTCATAGGTCACTTGCTGCCCCGGCTCCAGACGCAAACTGCGCCCTTCAACGTCTACTTCCACAGCACCCTCAAGGCAAGTCACACACACCTGCTGATCGGTATTGCGCAGATTGAATCGCGCCTGACTGGCCCGCAACCACCCGCCCCCCGCCTGCATCGCCAACGGTAACCGCGCGGTCTGCACTTCGACTTCACCACTGACCAGTTCAAAACCTTGCACGCCGTCATCCACGGAACGCTGATTGATGCGGGTCTGCGTGTTCAGTTCCAGGCTCACACCCTGCGCCGGTTCGAAGCGCCGCTGTTGGCCGACTTCGGTGATGTAGTCGGCACCCAGCCCTTCGAAGCCACCGGGAATCGTCCCACGTACCAGCAGGAACGCCGCCGATGCGGCAATCGCACCGCCGAGAAAGGCACGGCGACCGAAACGGCGTGGCGCCTGCATTTGCTCCACGGCGGGTTGCAGGTTGTGCCACAACACCTTGGCCTGCTCGAAAGCCTGCGCATGTTCGGCGCTCTGGGCGCACCATTGGCGCAAGGCGCGGGCGTCGGCCACGGTGGCGCGGCCGGAGGTCAGCAGGACCAGCCAGTCGCGGGCTTCGCTGTGCAGTTTCTCGGCCGCCGATGGCTCGGCAGGTGTCAGTCGAAAGATGTTCAAACGCGCAGATTCTCAACGAATTGATCGGGCACTATTCAGAAGACGGTTTTCCGGCCCCGCGACCGAACCGCTGAAACACTTTTCTTTCCAGTTTTGCAGCGCAATGCCCCAGTGCGGCTTTGATTTCCTTCTCGACCATGCGCGTGGAAATGCCGAAACGCTGGGAAATTTCCAGGTGGGGAGCCTCCTCCAGGCGCGCGGCAATGAAGATCTTGCGGCGCCGCGCCGGCAGTTCGTACAACGCGCTGAGCAGCGACTGGATTTCCTTTTGCCCGCCCACCACCCGTGCCGGGTCGAGCGCCTCGTCGCCGATTTGCAGCAACTCTTCGACTTCGCTTCCGGTGAGCAAACGCGCGTCGGCCTGGCGCCGGTCCGCAGCGATGTTCAGGGCCATGCGATACAGGTAGGCGTTGGGCCGCAAGAGGTTCGGCGGCGGCTCCATGCGGTCGACGCGCAGGTAAGTTTCGTGCAGCACGTCGTTAGCCAGATCCTCTGAGCCCAGACGCCGACGCAGGCGCACCCGAAAATCCTCGTAAGAGGTCAGGAACAGTTGGACCATCGAACCTTGTCCGGTGTCTTTCATCCCCCGGAAACTCCTTCCCATTTGGTGCATTCCATGCGTTTCCCTGACGACTGCGGTAACAACAGCAACGTGACCGGCTGACGCAAGGCACTGGGCGTCGGCCGGTCGATCCTGAGACTGCGAAAACTTTCTACCAGCGCGGTATCGCGCCGTACATCGCCGGTGGAGGTGACCAACCGGTTGTGTTGCACCACGCCATCGCGCCCGACCCAGACCTGCAACACCGCGCGATAACCGCCCGGACGGGTCAGCGGTGAACGGCACAGGTTGCGCTCGATCGCCGCTTGTACCGCCGTGGCGTAACTGCGGTTGACCGCGATGCTGGCGGGCGATGGCTTGTCCCCGGTCGATGGCACGTCCTCGACCTGTGCCACCTGCAAGGTGAACGCATCATCACGGGCATAGCGCGCCATCAAGCCGCTGCCGCCGAGCAAACGACGCAAGGCATCAGCGGCGGTGTACTGACCCTCAACCGCCAGCGAACGTCTGCCTCGACTCAACTGGCTGTCGACCAGCACCGCAACGCCCGTGGCGTGGCTGTATTGATCCAGTGCCCGAGCCAGATCCTGCGCCGGAATGTGCAGCGTCATGCGCAGGTCCGCCGGCACCGCGTCGGCCATTGCGTGGCTCGCCGCACAGCCAAGCAGCCACCCCAGACACATCCGGCGTACAAGCCTCGTTGAACGCTGAAGACCGCCCCTGGAACTGCCTCGCTGCACGGCTGACGTATCCCTGAAATTCGTCATCCTGAGGGCTGTTTATGAATCTGGTGTGACGGGCGCTGCAAAAAAACCATCACGGGTTTTGTATCGGCCTTGCACTAGACTCAAGCACCAGAGCAGCCCCTTCGGGCTGGCCAGGAGGCAGGCATGAAAACACTCTGGAGGATCACCCTTGGCGGGCTGTTGCTGAGCGCATTGGTCAACGCCCAGGCCGAGCAACCGCTGGGCTGCGTAGAGGTGGCGGTCGGCGGCTACAAGGCACCGAATTACGATTGCCTGACCCAGCAGATGGGCAACAACCCTGAAGGCGCCGCGGCCGCCGAGAAAAACCGTGAGGCGTTGAATGTGCCGGTGAACAAGCGGCCACCCAATCAGATGGGATTGGCGACGCCCGCCGGCACCAGCACGCGCATGGGCAATACCTTTGGCTCGTCGGTAAAACCGCAACGACCAACGAATTGAAAACGTTTCAGTCGCTGGGCGTCTGGCGAAAACTCACTGCGAGGCGATTCCAACTGTTGATGGTGGTTACGGCGATGGTCAGGTCGACCATTTCGGCTTCGTTGAACTGCTCGCGTGCCTGCTGATAAACGTCATCCGGCACATGGCTTTCGGCGAGCAGCGTCACCGCTTCGGCCCAGCCCAGCGCCGCGCGTTCGCGAGGATTGAAAAACCCGCTGTCGCGCCACACTGCAATCGCGTACAAGCGCCGATCACTCTCCCCGGCCCGCCGTGCGTCTACCGAATGCATGTCGGTGCAGAACGCGCAGCCATTGAGCTGCGAGGCGCGGATCCGGATCAGTTGCAGCAGTGGCTGCTCGATGCTGAGGCTGGCGGTCAGCGCCTCCATGGCAATCATCGCTTTCATCGCTTTGGGCGAAGCGTTGTAGTAGTCCAGGCGCGGGGACATGGCAGGTCTCGGGAAGCGCAATGATGAGTTCACGGTAAGCGCAGAGCTGCCGGCGTTACAGCCCCAATTCCACGGAATATCGCTACACCAGTGAAATCCCGGCCACACACAAATCCCCCTTGTGGGAGCGGTGACCAATTTCGGGTTTTTGTGCTGCGCAACTATTGCCGACCACGCAACAGCGGTAATCTGGCGGGCACGCCAAATAGCCTCGGGAGCCTCGTCGGTATGGAACTTCACGTTGTGATCAACGGCCGCAAGGATCTGGCCGGTCAGTTGTATCAGCAACTGCGCGACGCCATCGAATCCGGGCGTCTGGCCGCTGGCACACAATTGCCGCCCAGCCGCTTGCTGGCCGAGCAACTGGGGATCTCGCGCAAGACCATTTCCGACACTTACGCGCAGTTGACCTACGAAAACCTCCTCACCGGCGTGATCGGTAAAGGCACCTACGTCAACGCCCGCCCGGCGCAGGTCCAACGCAAGCAAAGCCACACCGAGCTGGCCAGCGCCGAGGTGATCGAGCGCTGGCGCAATCTGCCGGTGTTCCTGCGCCACCCGACGCTGGAGGGTTCGCTGCGCTACGACTTCATCGGTGGCGCCACCAGCAAGGGCCAGTTTCCCCATGACGACTGGCGCCGCTGTGTCTCTCATGCGATGCGCCAGATGGCCGGTTCAAAAGGCTTCTACAGCGTGCCCGAAGGTTTGCCGGCGTTGCGCAATGCGATTGCCCGGCACATCGCGTTTTCTCGCGGGGTGAACTGCCAGGACGAAGACATCGTGGTGTGCAACGGCGCGCAACAGGCGCTGGACCTGATCACCCGCGTGTTGATCAGCCCCGGCAGTCGGGTCGCGATGGAAGACCCGGGCTACCCGCCGGCGCGCTTGCTGTTCGGCACCCACGGCGCGGATGTGGTCGGCGTGCCCGTGGATGACGAAGGCATTGTGGTTGAGCAAATTCCGGGGGGCACGCGGCTGATCTACGTCACGCCCTCGCACCAGTTTCCCCTGAGCATGCCGATGAGTCCGGCGCGGCGCGAAGCCTTGCTGGCCCGCGCCTATGAGCTGGGCGCAATCATCATCGAAGACGACTACGACAGTGAGTTTCGCTACGAAGGTCGGCCCACCGACTCACTGTTCAGCCTCGACCAGCGCGGCATCGTCGCCTATGTCGGCACCTTCTCCAAGACCCTGCTGCCAGAGCTGCGCCTGGGTTATGCGATTCTGCCGCCAGCGATCCTCGAAGCGGTGATCCGCGCCAAACAACTCACCGACCTGCATGCCTCTACCCTGCCGCAATGGGCGCTGGCCAAGTTCATCGCCGAGGGTTGCCTGCTCAAGCATATCCGCCGCTGCCACACGATTTACGCCCAGCGCCGCGAACGGATTCTGGCGCGCATGGCCAGCGATTTGTCGCCGTGGCTTGAGGCGGTGCCACCCAGCGCCGGGTTCCACATGGCGGCGTTCTGCAAACGGCCGATCGACCTGCCGCTGGTGATCGAACTGGCGAAAAAGGTTGAAGTGGGCCTGTACTCGATCAACGGTTTCTATCATCAGCAAGCGCCGAAAAACGGTTTGTACTTTGGCTTCGGCGCCATCGAAACCCTGGACATCGATATCGCCCTCGATCGCCTGCGCGACATACTCCAGCAAGTGGCTTGAGTGATTGGCCTAACCGATAAACCGCCGATTGGTTATTGGTGATAGCGAGGTGCCGGCCTATTCTGCACAGGCGTTTTCCCTCAATGAGCAGGATTCGTCCGGCCTGATTCAGGAGTGTGAGCAATGTCCAACGAAGTGATCAACACCGTACAGGTGCAGGCCGCCGCCGGCCGCTCGGATGAACTGGGCAGGCAACTGCAGAAGATCGTCGAAACCCTGCGCGAAACGCCGGGCTGTGATTCCTATATGGTCGACCGCTGCCCCGAGGACAGCCACCGCTGGATGGTCAGTGCCCGTTGGCAGTCGGAAGCGGCGATGCAGGCGCATTTCAACCGGCCCGAGGCGCAGGGGTTTATCGACTTGATCGATAGCCGGCTGGCCAATAGCGTGGATTTCAACAGTTTCCCTATCGTTTGACCCGACGCCTTCGCGAGCAAGCCCGCCCCCACATTGGAATGCGACCCACTGTGGGAGCGGGCTTACTCGCGAAGGCGTTTGCCGCACACCGGTTTTTTCTGGCATCCCCCAGTATTGGTCACCCGATCTTCCCGAATATTGGCCGTTTGAATGCGCCACCCCGCGCACTACTGTGATCACCGACATCCCCACTTCACAGGTGATCCGCCATGAAAGCCCTACACTTCTTCGCCGCTGCCCTCGCCTTGACGATTTCTGCCTCGGCCCTGGCCCATGACCCGTCCGAGAAAGTCACTGTGCTACAAGACCAGATGCTGAAAAACGCACCGGGTAAAAAAGCCATGATGATCGAAGTCGACTACAAGCCCGGCCAATCCTCGATTGCCCACAAACACGACGGCACCGCCATGGCCTATGTGCTGGAAGGCGAAGTGATTTCCCAGGTGAAAGGTGAACAGGCGATCACCTACAAAAAAGGCCAGTTCTGGTACGAACCGGCCGGTTCCGAACATCTGGTGTCGAAAAACGCCAGCAAAAGCAAACCAGCCAAGTTGCTGGTGTTTATGGTGCTGGCCCCGGACGAGCAAGTGCTGATCCCCCTGAAAGACTGATAGTTGTTCGGCCTGCCATAAATAAAAAGGCGCAAATCGTTGATTTGCGCCTTTTTATTGCTCGGAGAAATTAACCGGTTCCGTTTAAAGCAAATGAAACTATCCACGCGCTGATAAACCGACAAATTGTCAGCTGCCTTACAGATTCTCCGGTTTAGCCTGAATTAAAGCCGAGCGCCCTTTTAAAACTCGGCAATTGCAACTTTCCGACTGAAGTTGTTTCACGGGAGATTCACCATGAAACTTGCGTTGGCCAGTACGTTGGTAATTTCGGTTTTAGCCCTCTGCGCCTGTTCAGTGCCCACCCCTCCTAAAGCGGTCTCATCCCTCGACACGCTACTGCCCCACCCGACCGGCCGCAGCAATACCACTGAGGTGAAAAGCGGTCCCGGCGTCGCGCTAGGCGTCATCTACAGCCCAAGCACCCAGATCAATCGCGAATACCTGCGCGACTATCAGGCCAACGCCGGCACCGGTTTCGGCCAGAGCCTGCTGGTGCAACCGATTCACGACGCCTATGTTGCCAGCTCGAAACCGGACATGGCGGTGGATTGGGTCAACGCCTCCCTGCAACGCCAGTTCGGCTCAGTGACGGTCTACCCGGACACGCAAAGCCTGCGTGCTGCAAGACCGGATGTGGTGGCGATTGTCGACACCCACAGCCAACTGACCACTTCGCGCAGTTCCGATATCAAGGCGGACGTGAGTGCCGATTTCTATGATGTGCAACTTAACTACATCGGCACGGCAAAAGGCTCGGACGCGAAAGAACTGACGCAACTCTGGGCGGACTTTAAACGTTCCGAGGAGATTATTGCGGACATCACTCAACAACAAGACGTTCAAGTAAGGGCATTGCAGAATTTTGACCAGCCGCTCAGTAATTTACTGACCAGACCGACGAGAAAAGTGTCGATGCTCGATAACACACAAGCAAAAAAGTTGTATTGATAACAGGTACCCACCACCCTTTCAGGCGACTGTCTACTGTCAGGTATTACAGTAGACAGCCACTCTTCAAGCGCCTCCAATAGCCAGCCTGCGTTGCACCGATCCGCCTCTTTCGGATGTCGCTATACGCAGTTCCCCACGCGTATTGAGGAACAAAAAATGTCTGATAAATTCGGCAATTCAACAGTTGGAGATCTCGATCCCGACTTCGGGCCTGATGGCACGGGCATTTCCTGGCTCGAATATCCGGATGGAGATAATGGCTTCGCCAGTGGCATAACCGTTACGCCGGACCACAAGTTACTGATTGCTGCCAGATCGGGACAAAAGTATTCAATTGTGCGATTGACTGCGGATGGCAAGCAGGACGACAGCTTTGGTAATCGAGGAACCGTCACAGGTATGTTTGCCAGCGGTTTCAAATCAACAGGCAAAAGCATTCGCGTGCTAAAGGACCAAAGAATATTGCTTGATGGACTTTTTGACCTAGAGGAATTTGGCGCTCCACCGGTACGCGGGCTTGCGCTTTACGACGACAAGGGCGCCCTCGTGTCGGCGTTTGGAGAAGGCGGGGTAACTGTCGTTCATCCGATTACTTCACCTCAATACGCGCTATCCGAAGAGGAAAAGAAACAAAAGGGCCCGTCTGCATCAAGCCAAAATGGTAATTCGATCGAGTTGCCCGATGGAAAACTCATGGTTCTTAGCAATCATTCGTACAGCTTTGCGGACCAGATTGGTCTGTTAATGAGGCTCAACCCAAACGGATCCTTGGACACGACGTTTGGCGATGGGAAAGGTTATGTTCCCATCCAGTACCTGGCGAACTCTACTTGGGCTGGCTCACTGCTTCACCTCCAAGACGGGACATTTGCCGTCGCAGGTTCAGCACACGTAGAAGGCACGTCGTTCGCCATGATTGCTCGTTTTGACGCTCAGGGCATTCCTGTCAGAAATTTTGGCCGCAATGGTTTTGTTCTGTTTGATTTCCAGAATCCTAGTAGTGAAATAACCGAGCTTGTACAAATGCCTGACGGCAATATTCTCGGAATGGGGAGCACCGGACAGACCGGAATATTCTCGGGTGTAATGGTATGTATTGATTCGAAAGGTGCATTTGCTGGCTCTTTCAACGGAGGCAATCCGCTCCTCACGCCCTTTCCTCAAGCGCCGCTTGGCATCCAATGGATATCTGGCGCGCAACGAGATGACAACAAAATAGTGGTTATTGCCAACACCTTGGGCGAATCAAACTCAAAATTGCTCCTGGCCCAATTCCACCCAACTGGCGAACCTGATCTCGGTTTCGGCAATCAAGGCAAGTTAATGATTGATTTGACTGATGTGCTGGACATGGCAAACGGCATTGCCATTCAGAAAGGTCAGATCGTCGTATCCGGCACTTCTCTGCCGCATCCACAAGGTGTATGCAGTTTCGCCTTGCGCTGTTCTGCAGTGCATTGAAAACTGATAAAAAAAGCCCCGGCATCTCACGACACCGGGGCTTTCTCATTCAGCCACTACTTACGCCAATTCAGGCTCGGCATTCGCAGCAACTACAGGCACTACCGCTTGCCCGCTCAACGCCAGATCCAGCAGTTCGCGGTTGGCCACTGCATACATGGCGTAGTCAGTGCCGCTCGCAGCACGAATTTCCACCAGCATGGCACGCCAGCGCGAAATCATGCTTTCGTGCTGTTCCATCCACAGCGCCAGGCGTTCTTCCACTTCATGAGTGCCGTCGCCCTGTTGCAGGACGGAGATGGTGATCGCACGTTGCTGCCAGTCGACGTCATCGCGGAACGCTTCACGGGCCAGGGCCTGCCAGTTGTTTTCAACCGGCAGTGCGCTGATCTGTTGCAGGTACCAGGTGATGTCCAGCGCACTGCCCACGGCGAAGTAGGCCTTGGCCACTTCTGCCGGGTTCTGGCCCGTCACGTCGGAGGCTTCGATGATCGGCAGCAAGGTGTACAGGTGCGAGGTGCCCGCCACCATACGCGCCAGCAACTCCGGCACACCGGCTTCGACGTAAGCCTGATAACGCGCCTGCCAGTTTTCGTGGATCTCGCCGCTCAGCAGTTCATCGAGCTTGAGACCCAACTCCTTCAGGTGCGGACCGAAATGCGCGACGTCACGGGCAGCGTTCTGCTCGTTGCGGCGGGCACGCAGGAACCAGCGCGTAGCACGACGGCCCAGACGCATCAGCTCGTCCATCAACTCCAGTTGCACGTCAGCGGAAACCTGATAATCCAGGGCTTCGATCTGACGGAACCAGTGCGGGAGATGGAAGATGTCACGCACAATCACATATGCGCCCGCCACGTTCGCCGGGCTCATGCCGGTCGACTCTTTGAGTCGCTGAACGAAGGTGATGCCCATGTGGTTGACCAGGTCGTTGGCGATCTGGGTGCCGACAATTTCACGTTTGAGACGGTGACGACGCATGGCGTCGGAGAACTTGCTGACCAACGTCGGCGGGAACGCCGTTTCCATGTCGCGGGTCAGGTAATCGTCGTCCGGCACCTGAGAGCCCAGCAACTGCTCCTTGAGGTCGATCTTGCTGTACGAGATCAGCACCGACAGCTCGGGGCGGGTCAGGCCATGGCCTGCTGCCACTCGCTCGTTGATCTGTTCTTCGGTCGGCAGGAACTCGATGGCACGGTCCAGCTTGCCACGGCCTTCCAGATCACCCATCAGACGCTTGTACTCAGCGATGCGTGCGTAAGCGCGACGCGCTGCCAGGGACAGGGCCTGAGTCTGCTTGTAGTTGTTGCCCAGCACCAGACCACCGACTTCTTCGGTCATGCTCGCCAGCAACAGGTTGCGTTGCTTGTCGGTCATGTCGCCGGCCTGAACCACTTCGTTCAGCAGGATCTTGATGTTCACTTCGTGGTCGGAGCAGTCCACGCCACCGGCGTTGTCGATGAAGTCGGTGTTGGAACCGCCGCCATTGAGGCCGAATTCCACACGACCCAGTTGGGTCATGCCGAGGTTACCGCCCTCGCCCACTACTTTGCAGCGCAGTTCGTTGCCGTTCACGCGCAGCGCATCGTTGGCCTTGTCGCCGACGTCGGCGTGGCTTTCGGTGCTGGCTTTGACGTAAGTGCCGATACCGCCGTTCCACAAAAGATCAACCGGTGCCTTGAGCAAGGCGTTGAGCAGTTCGGTCGGGGTCAGCTTGTCAGCCTTGATGTCGAAGCGTTCTTGCATCTGCGGGGAAATTGCGATGCTCTTCGCGCTGCGCGAGAAGATACCGCCGCCTTCGGACATGAGGCTGGTGTCGTAATCGGTCCAAGCCGAACGCGGCAGATCGAACAGACGCTGACGTTCGACGAAGCTGGTCGCCGGGTTCGGGTTCGGATCGATGAAGATGTGCAGGTGGTTGAATGCAGCAACCAGTTGCAGCTTGTCGGACATCAGCAAGCCGTTACCGAACACGTCACCGGCCATATCGCCGACGCCCACCACGGTGATGCTGTCTTCCTGAACATTGATGCCGCGTTCGCGGAAGTGACGCTGTACGCCCACCCACGCGCCTTTGGCGGTGATGCCCATTTTCTTGTGGTCGTAACCGGCAGAACCACCGGACGCGAACGCGTCACCCAGCCAGAAGCCGTAGTCGATGGCGATACCGTTGGCGATGTCGGAGAAGGTTGCAGTGCCCTTGTCCGCCGCGACCACCAGGTACGGGTCATCGTCGTCATGACGCACGACGTTGGCCGGCGGCACCAGTGCGCCGTCTTTGAGGTTGTCGGTGATGTCGAGCAGACCGGAAATGAAGATGCGGTAGCAGGCGATGCCCTCGGCCGCGATCTCGTCACGGCTGCCGCCCAGTGGCAAGCGACGCGGCAGGAAGCCGCCCTTCGCACCCACCGGCACGATGACCGAGTTCTTCACTTGCTGGGCTTTTACCAGGCCGAGGACTTCGGTACGGAAGTCTTCTTCACGGTCGGACCAGCGCAGGCCACCGCGAGCAACGTTACCGAAGCGCAGGTGCACGCCTTCAACGCGTGGCGAGTAAACGAAGATTTCGAACTTCGGTACTGGCTTCGGCAGTTCAGGAATCGCGTGCGGGTTGAACTTGAAGCTGAAGTACGACTTGTTCTGGCCGTTGGCATCCGTCTGATAGAAGTTGGTGCGCAGCGTGGCTTTGATCAGGTCCAGGTAGCGACGCAGGATGCGGTCTTCGTTGAGCACCTGAACATCGTCCAGTGCGGACAGAATTGCCTGCTCCAGGCGCTGTTGCTTGTCTTCCAGATCATCGCTGCCGAGCTTGCGGGCCAGGTAGAAGCGGGTTTTGAACAACCGGGTCAGTTCGCGAGCGATGTCGGTGTGGTTGTTCAGGGTGCTGGCGATGTAACCCAGATCGAAGCCCAGACGAATCTGCTTCAGGTAACGGGCGTAGGCACGCAGCAGCGCTACGTCGCGCCATGGCAGGCCGGCGGTCAGCACCAGACGGTTGAACGCATCGTTCTCGGCGTCGCCACGAACGATGTGGACGAAAGCGTCCTGCAGGGTGTCATTGAGTTGCTGGATGTCGAGTTCCAGGCCTTCAGCGGCGGTGAACGCGAAGTCGTGAATCCAGAACTCGCGGCCTTTGGTGTGACGCAGGCGGTACGGGAATTCACCCAGCACGCGCAGGCCGAGGTTTTCCAGGATCGGCAGGACGTCGGACAGCGCCAGTGGCGTGTCGGCGTGATACAGCTTGCAATGCAGCTCGCGCTGGCCGGAAACCTGACCCAGCGGCTGATAGAAGCTCATCACCAGCGGATTTTTTTCGTTCAGGCTCAGCAGGTGCTGCATGTCGACCACAGCCGAATGCGCGGCGAAACGCTCGCGGTAACCGGCCGGGAAGCCTTTCGGGAAGTCGGCCAGCACGTTGGTGCCGTGGGCTTCGCCGAAGCTTTCGACGGTCAGTGCGGCGTAGTCGTCCTGCCAGCTACGGCAAGCCTGAACCACTTCTTTTTCCAGCAGTACGGTGTCGATGTCGAGACGGTTTTTCGGATCGACACGCAGGATCAACTGCACGCGAGCCAGCACGGACTCGGAGAAGAATGTCCAGAATTCGCAATCGGAAGCCTTCAGGCGCTCCATCAGCACTTGCTGGATCTTCTGGCGAACTTCGGTGGAATAGATGTCGCGCGGCACGTAGGCCAGGCAGTAGCAGAAACGACCGTACGGGTCTTTGCGCAGGAACACGCGAATCTTGTTGCGCTCCTGGATCTGCACAATCGACATCACGGTGGTGAACAGTTCGTCGACCGGGGTCTGGAACAGGTCATCACGCGGCAGCACTTCGAGCACCTGGGCCAGTTCTTTGCCCAAGTGAGCCTTGGACTGGAAGCCTGAGCGGTGCTCGATTTCTTCGACCTTGCGGCGGATGAACGGGATGACCCGCACGCTCTCGCCATACACCGAGGAGGTGTACAGGCCCATGAAACGGTGTTCCTTGATGACTTTGCCGTCGGCGTCGATTTCGCGGATCGACACGTAGTCCGGGTAGGCCGGACGGTGCACACGGCTTGGGTGCGCAGCCTTGGCGAACGACAGCAGGGTCGGCTCACGCAGGTAGCTCACGGCGTAATCTTCGATGCGCAGGTCATCGTAGGTCAGGCCGGTGCGCAGCAGTTTGGTCAGGCCGAGGAAGGCGTTCTGGTCGTACTCGATGTGGCCGCCATCGGCCTGATCGGTGACCACAAACTCTTCGTAGCCAAGGAAGGTGAAGTGGTTGCCCACCAGCCATTCCAGGAAACTTTTGATTTCGTTCTTTTCGTCGGCATCGATGGCGAATGCACTGTTGTCGAGCTTGGTGAGGATTTCCTGCACCTTGGCTTTCATCGGCTCGAAATCGGCGACCGCGACGCGGACTTCACCGAGCACCTGCTCCAGCTCTTTGCTCAGCACATTCAGTTCGGCCGCGTTGGCGCAACGGTCGATTTCCAGGTACATCAGCGACTCTTGCAGAATGTCGTCGCCCTGGGTGCCTTTTGGCAGGATTTCCAGCAATTCGCCCTTGCTGCCACGACGCACGCTCAGCACGGTGGTTTGCAGGGTGTGGATGCTGTAGCCGCGGCGGTTCAGTTCAGTGCGCACCGAGTCGACCAGAAATGGCAGGTCGTGGTGCAGCACTTCGACCGCGGTGTGGGTCGACTGCCAGCCGTGGCGTTCGTAATCAGGGTTGTAGACGCGCACTTGCGGTTGCGCGTGATCGAAGCGCTCAAGCAGGCGCCACGCGGAAAGAGTACAGCCAGCGAGGTCGGAGAGGCGACGCTGGGTCAGCTCGTCCAGAGAAATGATGCCGAAGAATTGTTCAGCGAACAGCGCCACTTGTGGCAGTGCCTGTTCACTGATGTGCTGCGCCAGTGCCGCTTGCAGTTGGTGCTGGAAGTCGGCTTTGCTGGCTGCGGTGAAGAACGCCATCTGTGGTACTCCGCTTAAGCTTGTTATTGATGGAAAGCGTCGCGTGCAACACCCCTTTCGGGGTTTGTATCGCCCTGCTCCTGATTCTCGGGCAGAGGAAACAGGGTGACAGGTGGGTGAAGCTGGACGGGACGCTCAGGTCACATTCACCTTCCATGAATGGGCATCTGCAAAAGCGACTGTCAGGGCTGCCGACAATGCCTTTACGGGTGCTCATCCGTTGCGCAGCTTAATGGGTGCGACAATGTGTCTGCTTGCGGTGCTGCGACATATTCGGTCAATGGCACGCAAACCGAGGCTTTGGCAACGGTGAACACTAGCAGTCAGGGCGAAAAACGCTGGTCTGAATGCCCGTATTTACGGGACATTCGTGCCAGTTCCAGACCTTTTGCCGCTACATATCCAGAAACGAAAACGCCGCACTATCGATCTTGAGCGTGGCATCGGGTTCAGCACAGGTGCCTGACGCAGATCCATTTGGACCTGAAGTTACTACCTGAGCGAAGAACGTTCCCGCTCAGTCTCTTCAATGCACTGAGCATTTCCATATCCACCTGTGCACCCCACTACAAGTCAAACTAAAACAACAAGATAACCACCCTTCATCTTTTCTTACAATCTGTAAAGAAATAACCCACAAACATCTCGGAACATATTCGCGGGTCCCGACTTGGCCGAGGCGCTACTCAATGCTAACAATACAAACACCTACCGCCCGACGGATCGGGCCTTAAATGCACAAGGAACTTGCACATGTCTCAACTGGAACTCCCAGGAATGATTATCTACGGCGACGGCTCATGGGAAATCATCAACTTGAATCCCGACAAGATTCGCGGTGATATCCGCAAGAATTACCCCTTGGGGAATCCAATGCATGGATTCACCCTCGCGCTTCAGAATGACTACCATGCACGCCAGCAAAATCTTGAAGCCATCCTGCAATCTGAATTAAGCCAGGTCGATAGCAGACATCCACCCATTGCGAACATGACACCCGATGCATGGCTGTCTCGCACCCTAAACATAGTCAATGAATTGTTATTCCAGAAAAACACTGAGCTCCAACAACAATTGCAAACCGTAAAAATCGCAAAACAATATGCAAAGCTGGAGGCCACTTACAATGCGATGATCCTCAACGATCAAATTGCAAACCTTCAGGTCAAACAAACCAACTTGTACGCGCAAATGAATCGTCGCCAAGCGGAGGCTCTGGCCATGCAACAGGCTGCCGAAGCCGTACGCCAAGCGCAGGAAGCTCGTAAACAGGCGCACGAGCAAGCACGTCTGGCCGCCATTGCCGAGGCCCACTGCATCGCTGAAGAGAAGTCGAGAATCGCCGCAGAAGAGCAAACCAGGCAGATCGATGATTACAAACGTGCCGTAGCTTATGTCGCAGACGCGAACAAATACATCCTTGATAACTATGGCAAGAACCTGCATCAGGTCGTCATGGATCTGCAAAAGGACATTTCGGGGAAGAAGATCAGAAGCTATACGGAGGCGATGCAGACTTTCGAGAAAGTGCGGACCAATCCCAATGCGCGGCTCAATGCGCTGGATAAAGCGACCTATATGGACAGTGTCAATAAGCTCGCCAAGGGGTTTGGCTTGACCGGAAAAATCGTTCAGGCGCACTCCGTTGTCACCAAGGCAGTTATTGGTTTTCAGGATGGCAACTGGAAGCCCTTGATGTTGGAGTTTGAAAGTATCGCTGCCGGAATCGGGGCAGGTGCGATTCTGGCTATCGGTGCTGCGTTTTTCTTTCCGACGCTTGCAGTGAGCACACCCGGTATCGTGGCGGTCGGCTTGCTGATAGCCGCAGTAGCAGCCTACTTGAATGCTGGCAACGTAGAAAAAATAAATATATTTATCCTCGAAAAACTAGATAGGGCATTGCCAGAAACATAAGAAACCCGTTCTAGCAGGATTGAGGCCATCTGCTCGGCCCAAGCCTGCTACAGAACTCATATAAGCGCGACACATTGGAGAATGCCTTGTGATTAAAAAGACACCGGAAATAACGGTACCACTATTGGCAGTCGGGATTTTCTGCATTCCGATTTTTCTTATAAACCTCCTACTCCCCGCAGCGCCACAAACCAGTTGGGACTTCGCGCTCAACGAATTCGTGGACAAAAAACTATTTGGCCTGACTGGATTCTGGTCCTCTGTATTCCCTTTCAGCTCAAAAGTAACCGCAAACTATATCGCAATCACAGGACCAATATTTGCCAGCACGATCTTCTGCAAGGTACATAAAACAATGAATATTGACCCGACACAGTACCAAACACACCTCTTCGCAAGAATTATCGTCGGTATATTCTTCACCACTTTCATTACTCTATTTTGCACGCTCGCATTTTATTTAACCAACACTGACTTGGGGCAGAGCACTGGAAGGTTTGCCAATTTATTCGGCCGCAACGTACTTTTCTATTCCATATACTCTTCAGGAATGCTGATTCTTTTTTTCCTGATTCCCTTTTCCTTCCATCGCCTTTTTTTTTACTTCCCACGTCTCATGATTAAAAAATCGCAGGAAAAGAAAAGACGGAGCCACTCAAAATGAACGTCCTGTACTTTCCTTGAAACGCAAGCCTGCAAAAAAAAATCCAAGCTGGCAAAATCGCGGTTTCGAACCTCTTGCGCCCGTTCAACCAGGAATACCCCAATGCAAATGACCACCGCCCTACTGATCGTCAACCCGTGCGACGACGAAGAAGACAACATGGCCATGCTCTGCTGCCACAGCGACAAGGGCGACATGTTCCTGATGAGCCGCTATCCGGACGAGGACGAGCTGGAGATCACCCTGGATGGCGAGCCTTCGACGCTGGACGGCGTGAAAGTCACACTGACATCGACCCTGCTGAAGATCGAAATCGCCGCGACAGATGCCGATGTGTTGAATGGGGATGATGTGCTGGAGATCACCTTTAACCCGGATATGGTGGATATGAAAGAGGTTGTCGAGACCTTGACGAATATCCTCGACGGGACTGGCACCTTCATTAACGAGGTTTGATGGCGTCCGGTCTGGCCCCATCGCGAGCAGGCAAGCAATCCCCCCTGCTACAAAATTCCAACAACTCCCACGGTCATTTCCCGCACTTTGCGCAAAATGCCGTTAGTCGCCACCCCCCGCGATGGATTAAAGTAACGCCCCCAGCCCCGGTGTTATCCAGACGCCCGTGGCCACCCCTTTCCAGGAACAGTCATCGATGGAACATCGTGAAGCGCTGCTGGCGCTGCGAACCTTTCTTTCAACGCAGATTCTCGGCCAGGAAAAACTCATCGAGCGTTTGCTCATCGCCCTGCTCGCCGACGGCCACATGCTGGTCGAGGGCGCTCCCGGCCTGGCCAAGACCAAAGCGATCAAAGAACTCGCCGAGGGCATCGAAGCCCAGTTCCATCGCATCCAGTTCACACCCGACCTGTTACCCGCCGACATCACCGGTACCGAGATCTATCGCCCGGAAACCGGCAGCTTCGTGTTCCAACAGGGGCCAATCTTCCATAACCTGGTGCTGGCGGACGAAATCAACCGTGCCCCGGCCAAGGTGCAATCAGCGCTGCTCGAGGCCATGGCCGAGCGTCAGGTCAGTGTCGGGCGCAGCACTTATGAGCTGTCGCCACTGTTTCTGGTAATGGCCACGCAGAACCCGATCGAGCAGGAAGGCACCTATCCGCTGCCCGAAGCGCAGCTCGACCGTTTCCTGATGCATGTAAAAATCGGCTTCCCCGACGCCGCCGTCGAACGCCGCATCCTCCAGCAAGCCCGTGGCGAAGCGCTGAACGGCGAGACCAAGCCCGAACGCCGGGTCAGCCAGCAGGCAATCTTCGCCGCACGCAAGGAAATCCTCGGTCTGTACATGGCCGACGCCGTGGAGGAATACCTGGTGCAACTGGTCATGGCTACGCGCAACCCGGCCAAGTTCGACCCGGAAATGGCCGAGTGGATCGCTTACGGCGCCAGCCCGCGTGGCTCGATTGCCCTCGATCGCTGCGCCCGCGCCCATGCCTGGCTCGCCGGGCGCGACTTCGTCAGCCCCGAAGACATTCAGGCGGTGCTGTTCGACGTGCTGCGCCACCGCATCATTTTGTCGTTTGAAGCCGAAGCCGCTGGCATCGATCAGGATCGTGTGGTGCAGCGGATTCTCGACGTCGTAGCCGTCGCTTGACCCCTATGAATGCCCCTCTGCCGTCCGAACCGGGCATCCGCGTCAGCCTCGCCGAGCTGATCGAGATGCGTCATCGCGTGCGCGAAGTGCAGCTGTTTTCCACGCCGAGTCAGCGCAGCCCGCTGATCGGTCTGCATCATTCGAAATTCCGTGGTCGCGGCGTCGACTTCGATCAGGTGCGGGTCTATCAGGCCGGCGACGACGTACGCACCATCGACTGGCGCGTGACGGCGCGCACGCAAGAACCGCACACCAAACTGTTCCATGAAGAGCGCGAGCGACCGATTTTCATCATGGTCGAGCAAAGCACGCGGCTGTTTTTCGGCTCAGGCCTGATGTTCAAGTCGGTGCTGGCGGCGCAAGCGGCGGCGTTGATTGGCTGGGCGGCGCTCGGCCATAACGACCGGGTCGGCGGACTGGTGTTCGGCGACAACGAGCATTACGAGATCAAGCCTCGGCGCAGCAAGCAAAGTTTGCTGCAATTGCTCAATCGCCTGGTCAAGGTCAATCAATCGCTGCACAGCGAACGTGAACCGGACCGCGATGCCTTTGGCGTGGCCCTGCGGCGCGCCCGTGAGGTGCTGCGCCCGGGCAGTCTGGTGATCGTGATCTGCGATGAGCGCGCCTTGTCCGACAGCGCCGAACAACAACTGAGCCTGCTGTCGCGCCACTGCGATCTGTTGATGTTGCCACTGTCCGATCCGCTCGATCACGCCCTGCCCGCCGCGGGATTGCTGAGATTCGCCGAGCGTGGTGCACAGCTTGAACTCGACACCCTCAACTTTGAGCTGCGCCAGACCTATCGCGCCCAGGCCGAAGCACGCATCGCGCGCTGGGAATTGCTCGCCCAAAAGCTGCGCGTGCTGCTGATGCCGTTGAGCACGCAAAGCGAGTTAGTCGAGCAAATGCGTGAATTCCTCAACCCGCAGCGTCCGGGGAAAGGTCGATGAACGACCTTGATCAGCTACAACCGCTAATTTCGCCGCCACCGATCGCCTTCTGGCCACCGGCGCCGGGCTGGTGGCTGCTGCTTCTGTTATTGCCGCTGCTCGGTTTTGCTGTGTGGCGGCTGCGGCGTTTCATCCCGATCAAGAAACGCCCGATCGTGCGTGCCGAACAGCCGCTCGACCCGGTGCGCATTGCCGCCCTCGCCGAACTGGCGCGAATGCCCAAACCCTACGACGGCGCGCCGGCCGGGGCGTGGTTGCAGCAACTCAACGGCCTGCTCAAACGGCTGTGCCGCAACCATTACCCCTACAGCCAGAGTCATACGCTCAATGGCCGCAAGTGGCTGGCATTCCTCGACAACCGTTGCCCGGCTGCCGGCCTCACCCGTTGGATGGTACTGGTTGAAGGCGCGTACAAACCGGAATGCAAACTCGACGACAAAGCCATCGCCGGCCTGACCCAAGCTGTCGACACGTGGATTCGCAAACATGTTTGAGTTCGCCTGGCCGTGGATCTTTGTGCTGTTGCCGCTGCCGTGGCTGATGCGTCTGGTGCTGCCGGTGGCGGACAGTGGCGAGCCAGCGCTAAAAGTCAGTTTCCTGTCTGATCTGGAAGGTCTCGCCCGCCGCCGCGCCCGGGCGAACCTGCCGGCGTGGCGCCAGCAGGCACCGTTCATGCTGCTGTGGTTGTTACTGTTGATTGCCGCTGCACGCCCGCAATGGCTCGGCGAACCGCTGCCGATTGCCGCCAGTGGCCGTGATTTGTTGGTGGCGGTGGACGTGTCCGGCTCGATGGATTTCCCCGACATGCAATGGCAGGACGAAGAAGTCAGCCGTCTGAATCTGGTACAGCACCTGCTCGGCGATTTCCTCGAAAGCCGCGACGGCGACCGCGTAGGCTTGATCCTGTTCGGCAGTCAGGCTTACCTGCAAGCACCGCTGACCTTCGACCGCCACACCGTGCGCGTGTGGCTTGATGAATCGCGGATCGGCATCGCCGGCAAGAACACCGCCATCGGCGACGCCATCGGTCTGGCCCTCAAACGCCTGCGCATGCGTCCGGCGCAGAGCCGCGTGCTGATTCTGGTCACCGACGGCGCCAACAATGGCGGCGAAATCGATCCACTGACCGCAGCGAAACTCGCCGCCAGCGAGGGCGTGAAGATTTACCCGATCGGCATCGGCGCCAATCCTGAAGACAGCGGTTCGACCGGTTTGCTCGGGATCAATCCGAGCCTGGACCTCGACGAGCCGGCACTCAAGGCTATCGCCCAAGTCACCGGCGGCCAGTATTTCCGCGCGCATGACGGCAAAGAATTGCAAGCGATCAAGGACACCCTCGATCAGCTCGAACCAGTGACCCAGCAACCCACCCAGGCGCGCCCGGCGCAAGCCTTGTATCAATGGCCGCTGGCGCTGGCCTTGTGGCTGAGCCTGTTACTGGTCGCCCGCGAATTATGGCCGGACAATCCGCTGCAACGCCTGTTCACCAAGGAGTTGTATCTGCAAAGTCCGCTGCCTGACTGGCGTGAGCGCCTCAAACGCCTGCGTCTGCGGAGGCGCCGATGATCGCCCTCTGGCCACACTGGTTCCGCCCTTGGTGGCTGTTGTTGTTGCCGCTGCTCGGCTGGCTGATCTGGCAACTCTGGCACCGACAAAAGCGTGCCGGGCGCTGGCAGATGATTCTGCCGCCGGCGTTTCATGCCGCCCTGCTCAGTGGCGGTAACGGTCGCGACAGCAAACTGCCGTGGATCGTCCTAGGCGGGGCATGGTTGCTGGGCCTTGTGGCGCTGCTCGGGCCGAGTTGGGAGCGCGTCGAACAGACCAGCCAGAAACCCGCCGATCCGTTGGTGGTGGTGCTGGAACTGACGCCGGAAATGCTCGCCACCGATTCACCGCCGACGCGACTGGAACAGGCGCGGCGCAAGCTGTTCGATCTGCTCCAGGTACGCAGCGACGCGCAGACCGCCATCGTCGTCTACGCCGGCAGCGCCCACACGCTGGTGCCGCTGTCGGATGACCTGGCAACCAGCCGAAACCTGGTCGACGCGCTTAAACCGTCATTGATGCCACAAAGCGGTCATCGTGCTGACCTTGCCGTGGGCAAAGCGTTGGCATTGCTCAAGCAGGGCGCACTCGGTCAGGGCCGGATTCTGCTGATCGGCTCATCGCTGAGCGAAGAGGAACGCCAAGGCATTCGCCGCGCGCTGAACGGGCATTCGGCGCAGTTGTTGATGCTCGGCATTGGCACCGCTGAAGGCGCACCGATTGCTCAGGAGGACGGCAGTTTCCTCAAGGACGAGCAAGGCGCGATTCGTGTACCGCAACTCGACAGTCCGGGGCTTGGTGCTTTCCTCAACAGCGTTGGCGGCGAGTATCACTCTGCCCGGCTGGACGAAACCGACCTGCGTGCCCTCGGCCTGCTGGATGGCCCGCGCAGCTTACGCGACGACGGTCAGACCGTGCGCCTGGATACGTGGGCCGATCAGGGTTACTGGCTGCTGTTGCCATTGTTGCTACTGGCCGCGAGTGCCGGACGACGCGGCTGGCTGTTTTGCCTGCCGCTGCTGTTCTGCCTGCCACAGCCGAGCTACGCTTTTGACTTCAAAGACCTGTGGCTGCGCCCTGACCAACAGGGTCTGCACTTGCTCAATCAAAAGCGCCCGGCCGAAGCGGCGCAACATTTTGACGATCGCCAGTGGCAAGGGGTGGCGCTGTACGAGGCCGGCGACTACAGTGGCGCCGCCCAGCGTTTCGCCGAAGGCGGTGATGCTCGCGACCACTACAATCGTGGCAACGCTTTGGCCAAAAGCGGTGAGCTGGAAGCGGCCATTGACGCCTATGAGCAGGCGCTGGAGTTGCAACCCGATTTGCGCCCGGCGCAGATCAACAAGGCGTTGGTGGAAAATCTGCTCAAGCAGAAAAACACGCCGCCGCCCGTCGAACCGGACAGTAAACCCGCCGAGCAAAACTCGCCGGGCGAAGAACCGCCGACCGCCACCGCGCCACCGGCGGCGGTGAAAAGTGAATCCCAGAGCGAGGCCCAGCCTGCCGAGTCGGCCAACGAGCCGCCGCCGCCCCCCCCGCCGCAACCGGGCCCCAATGAAGTGCCGGGCGACGAGCCGGAAGAGCAACGAGACACGACGCCGACACTGCAGCCAAGCGAGGACAACCTCGCAGGCGAGCAACGTCAGGCACTGGAACAATGGCTGGGCAAGATCCCGGATGACCCGGGCGAATTGCTGCGACGCAAATTCTGGTACGAACAGCAACAACATCAGGATCAGGAAAACACTCGATGACCCGCTTCACCGCTCTCTTGCTGCCCCTGCTGATCTGCACGGCCACTGCCCAGGCGGCCGAGCTGACGGCCAGCGTGGATCGCAGTCGCCTGAACTCCGGCGAGACGGTCGAACTCACCCTCGAAACCAGCGACGTCACCCAGTTCGGCAAACCCGACCTGACCCCGCTGGAGCCCCTGTTCGAAGTGCGCGGCACGCGGCAGGTCAACCAGTTGAACACCCTCAATGGCGACAACCGCGCTACCACACGCTGGATCATTACCCTGCTGCCGAAAGAGAACGGCAGCGTGGTGATTCCAGCGTTGCAGATGGGCGATGTGCAGAGCCAACCGATCAGCGTGCAAGTGGTCGAAAGCGACACCCGCGAAGACCAGAACAGCCTCGACCCGGTGTTTATCGAAGCCAGCCTCGATCAGTCCAGCGTCTATGTGCAGGCCCAGGCCATCCTGACCCTGCGCATCTACCATTCAGTGTCGCTGTACGACGACAGCAGCCTGACCCCGCTGAAAATCGCCGACGCGCGCATCGAACAGCTTGGCGACACGCGTACCTACGAAAAAGACCTCAACGGTGTGCGCCATGGCGTGATCGAAATGCGCTATGCGATCTACCCGCAGCACAGCGGTTTGCTGACCATCGCGCCGCAGACCTTCAGCGCCACACTGGTCGATACGCAGCCGTCTCAGGATGCCAATGCGCAGGGGCCGAAACCGGGCAAATTGATGCGCGTCAGTTCCTCCGAAATCCCCCTGACGGTCAAACCCAAACCCCTGACCTATCCGGTCGATGCGCCGTGGCTGCCCGCGCGCAGTCTGAGCCTCAGCGAAAGCTGGAATCCGGAACCTGAACACACTCAGGTTGGCGATTCCCTGACCCGCAGCCTGACATTGAAAGTCGAAGGCCTGGCCGCCTCGCAATTGGCCGCACTGCCCGCCACCGACGTCAACGGCCTGCGCCGCTACCCGGATCAACCGGTGCTGAGCAACCAGAGCACTGACCGGGGCATTGTCGGCAGCCGTGAAGAACGCGAAGCCTTGGTGCCGAGCCGCAGCGGCGCCATCGAATTGCCGACGGTGGACGTGGTTTGGTGGAACACCTTCGAAGACCACCTGGAACACAGCAGCCTGCCGGCGCGCACTCTGCAAGTGGCCAACAACCCGAGCCTGCAAGTCGACACCCCGACCGGCAACCTGCAGCCGAGCATCGTCGATAACGATGTGTTGTGGTGGTGGAAACTCAGCACCCTGATCCTCGCCTGCACCACCCTCCTCGGCTTCGGCCTGTGGTGGCGCGCACGCTGGCAACCAGCCGTGCACCGCGCCGCCCAAACCGGCCCGAGTCCACGCACGTTGATGGATGACATCAAGCGTGCGAGCCAGGCGAATGATCCGCAGGCGACACGGCAGGCACTGGATGCGTGGGCGCGCCAGCAGCCGGAGACGCTGGCGGATATGGCGGCGCGGTTTGTGCCGTTGTCGGATGCGCTGGATGGGCTCAATGGAGCGCTGTACAGCGAGACGGGGCAGCATTGGCAGGGTGAGGATTTGTGGCGGGCGATCCGCACGATTCCAGCGGCGGAACGGGTGCAGGATCCGGTGGGTGATAGCGGGTTGCCGCCGCTTTATCCGAAGTAAAAGCAAAAGATCGCAGCCTTCGGCAGTTCCTACAGAGGGTATGTGTAGGCGCTGCCGAAGGCTGCGATCTTTCGATTTTGCTTTAGGGAAAAAAGGCTGAAGACAATCGGAATCAATAGTCGAATTTCGTTTTCACTTGTTCGCCTTCGCGATAGGAGAGAACAAATGCCTTCCAGGGCTCACCGCGAGCGACTGCATGCTCGTGTAATTTTTCTACAAGCGCATAGATTTTCGAATGATTGAAATCAGTTTCAGCGTCCCAGATTTCTGAGCCATTTTTTTCAACGGCGAGGTCTGCCTCCATATAGTTCCCCCCCCATTCAACGCGGTATCGAAAGGCGTCATAACCGTGAACAATTCCGGCCTCAACCAGCTGAAAAATGGCTGTCACAAGTTCAAAATCTTCAGCAATCACTCTCTGACCTCCGGAAATTGATTGTTCCTATCATCCCCTCTTTGGGTAAAACGGGGACAGACTACGTTTTCGGAGCACTTTCTAAACGTGGTCTGTGCCCCATTTACCATTAGAATTTTTTTCTAATCTCTTCGCCCTCGCGACAGGACAGGATCCCTCAGGGACAGACCACGTTTTTATTTAAACGAGGTCTGTCCCAGTATCCTCAGTGATCAAACACAGAACGAATATGTTCCGTGAGTCCAATTAAATCCTCGTATGCCACTGGACCAAGTAAATAAAACGGGGACAGACTCTGATAGATCCCCACAAATCTACTCCAGAGCCTGCGCCTGTTGACGCACCTCGTTTCTTAACGCGTGCTCAAGTCTCTCCAAGGTTCTTCCAGAC
>NZ_JBIUWN010000080.1:0-12159 GCF_044743485.1 Pseudomonas sp. NPDC087614
GCAGTTTCACCAGGTCTGTTCCCGTTGACCCCATTTCGGCAATTGTCTGTCCGACCTTGACCTGCTGTCCCTCCCGAACCAACAGCCGACGGTTGTGACCGTAAGCACTTACGTAGGTTTCGCTGTGTTTGATGATGACCAATTCGCCGTAGCCCCTTAAGCCACTCCCGGCGTATACAACCGTCCCATCAGACGCAGCTAAAACAGGCTGTCCCAAATCCCCGGCGATATCAATTCCTTTATTCAAACTACCGTTTGAAGAGAATTTCCCGATCAGGATGCCATTAGATGGCCATCCCCAGCCGGTAGGGGCCGGACCCGCTGGAGGCAGTGGAGCGGGCGCTGGCTTGCTGGCGACGGACGGTACAGCGCCCGTAGAACCGGTGGTTGTAGTGGTTGTCGTGCCATTCGCCTGGCGCCGGATTACCGTGGTTTTACTCGACGATGAAGGCGAAGAACTGGAGCGGCTCACCACCGCCGTGGACGTTGAACCGGTGCGGCCATCAAAGCGAATTGTCTGACCTGGGTGGATCGTGTACGGCGTAGGAATATTGTTCCGAGCCGCGAGGGCTTTGTAGTCCCAGCCGTAGCGAAACGCGATGGAGAACAAGGTGTCCCCCTTTCGGACTACATACTGCCCAGTTGTCACTGTAGGACGCTGAGCGACCGCGTTGCGATCAACGACTCGAACATTGCTCGATTTGGTGCTGGAGCAACCCACTAACAAGGTGCTCAAGACAAGGCCAGTCACCAGGCGCTGAAAGCTCGTGTTAACCATACGCTGCGCAATGACTGTGAGACTCACCCGCCGCTCCCTTTGTGGTGGCTGAAAAATTTGAAATGCCGGCTTTCGGCATGAAGTGTCGCCAGTATAACGGGCCGAATCAGCTTTACCTTTAATGTTGCGAAATGGCTTCGCGCACACGTTTGCAAGCTGACAACCTGCTGCGTTTAAACCCTCGCCACCGAAGTAAGACCAAAGCGAACGAAAGGAATTCAGCGCCTTTGAATATATGCTCAGGCCAGCGGCCCATTGAGCAAAGGCACGAATCGCACAGCGCCCAAAACGTGTCGGGAAAAGCCGTGCTCTTCGCGCACGATCAGCATCAGTTGCTGTTCTTCACCCGAGCCTACCGGGATCACCAGGCGCCCGCCCGGAGCCAACTGATCGAGCAACGCTTGCGGCACGTCGGTGGCCACGGCAGTGACGATAATACCGTTGTACGGCGCCAGTGCCGGCCAGCCTTCCCAACCATCGCCCCAACGGAACACCACGTTGCGCAAGTTCAGTTCGACCAGACGTTCCTTGGCGCGATCCTGCAAAACCTTGATGCGCTCAACCGAGAAGACCCGCTCCACCAGTTGCGACAACACGGCGGTCTGGTAACCGGAGCCGGTACCAATCTCCAACACCTTGTCCAGCGGCCCGGCCTCCAGTAGCAACTCGCTCATGCGCGCCACCATATAAGGCTGGGAGATGGTCTGGTTGTGGCCGATCGGCAACGCCGTGTCTTCATAAGCGCGGTGCGCCAGCGCTTCGTCGACGAACAGGTGACGCGGCGTGCGCCGGATCACTTCCAGTACCTGAGTGTTGGACACACCCTCTTCGTACAAACGCTGAATCAGACGCTCGCGCGTTCGCTGGGAAGTCATGCCGATGCCGCTACGCATTCTGTCTTCGTGTTCACGAGCCATCAGCGCAGCCCCTCCAGCCAGCCGTCGAGCCCTCTGAAGGCATCGTTGAAGGTGCGATCAAGCTGCAACGGAGTAATCGAAACATAGCCCTGCATCACGGCATGGAAATCAGTCCCGGGGCCGCCGTCTTCAGCATCGCCGGCGGCGGCAATCCAGTAACCAGACTTGCCGCGCGGATCGACCACTTTCATTGGCGCCGCCGCCCGAGCGCGATGACCGAGTCGGGTCAACTGAATGCCGCGAATATGATCAATCGGCAGATTGGGAATGTTCACGTTGAGCACCGTGCGCGGCGGCAGATCGAGCCCGGCATGGGCCTCGACCAGCTTGCGCGCAAAGTAGGCCGCCGCAGGAAGATTATCCACCTGACGTGAGACCAGCGAAAAGGCGAACGAAGGGCGCTCGAGAAACCGGCCTTCAAGGGCTGCCGCCACTGTCCCGGAATACAACACGTCATCGCCGAGATTGGCGCCGAGGTTGATACCGGAAACCACCATATCCGGTTCGCGCTCCAGCAAACCATTGAGGCCCAGGTGCACGCAGTCGGTCGGTGTGCCATTGAGGCTGATGAAGCCATTGGCCAGATATTGCGGATGCAATGGACGGTCGAGCGTCAGCGAACTGCTGGCGCCGCTTTTGTCCTGCTCCGGGGCGATAACCACGCATTCGGTGTAATCCGCCAGCGCAGCATAAAGCGCGGCGAGACCGGGTGCGGTTACCCCATCGTCGTTAGAAATCAGAATACGCATGGGCTGTCCGTCTGCCCCACCGGCACCAGATCAACAAGCTCGCGCACCAATACGGTGGCGAAGCATCCGGCCGGGAGGACGAATTCCAGTTGCAGAATGTCAGGCTGGGGATAATGCCACGTCAACCCGCCAATGGGCAGTCGCAGGATGCGACGTTCGTGGCTCATGCCGGCGTGAATCAACCAGTCACGCAGTTCTGCTTCACGGGCGGCAATCCCCTGTTCCAGATCATGGACAGCGCCAGCGGTCGGAGCGTCACCTTCGCCCCACTGCGGGCCGGTCGGGTGCAGATCGAGAATCGCCAGACGCGGATCGCTGCACTCGGCTTCACCGGCCGGGAAAAAGCTGCGGCTATCGGTGAACGCCAACAGATCGCCGACCAGCGCGCGCTGCCAGGTGCCATCAGCGACCCGCGCCGCCAGCACCTGATTGAACAGAAAACTGCGCGCCGTCGACAGCAGGCGCGAACGCACATTGCGCTGCTCTGGCAAGGCCTTGCGCGCAGCCCATGCACGCGCATCGACGATGTTGCCACCGTCATGGCCGAAACGCTGGGCGCCGAAATAATTGGGAATGCCTTGTTTGGCGATCAACTGCAGACGCCGCTCGATCGCCGCCTTGTCGCCGGCGAACTGGGTCAGGCGCAAGGTAAAGCCGTTGGCCGAATGCGCACCACGTTGCAGCTTGCGCTTATGGCGGGTGGTCTTGAGGATTTTCAGTGTGTCGTTTTCCGCCGCCGACAGATCCGGGTCAGCCTTGCCCGGCAGTTGCACGCTGAACCACTGACGGGTCAGCGCCTGCCGATCCTTGAGCCCGGCGTAACTGACGGTGCGCAACGGGACGCCGGCAGCCTTGGCGATACGCCGCGCGGCCTCTTCAGTGTTCAGACCCCGTTTTTCGACCCAGATCCACAAGTGTTCGCCATCGCCGCTGAACGGGATGTCGAGCACTTCATCGACCTGAAAATCTTCCGCGATGGCTTTCAGTACCGCAGTGCCGAGGGGTTCGCCATAGGCCCGCGGGCCGAGCAATTGCAGTTCATTCATGCGCGCAGCAACAAGGCAACGGAGTGCACGGCGATGCCTTCTTCGCGACCGACAAAGCCAAGCTTTTCGGTGGTGGTAGCTTTCACGTTCACTTGATCCAACTCAACTTGTAGATCCGCAGCGATCAGCGCGCGCATCGATTCGATATGCGGGGCCATTTTCGGCGCCTGGGCGACGATGGTGTTGTCGACATTGCCGACTTTCCAGCCTTTGGCGTGGATCAGCCCGACCACATGACGCAGCAATGCGCGACTGTCGGCGCCCTTGAACTGCGGGTCGGTGTCCGGAAAGTGTTTGCCGATATCACCCAGCGCAGCTGCGCCGAGCAAGGCATCGCTCAAGGCGTGCAGCAGGACGTCACCGTCAGAATGAGCGAGCAGCCCGAAGCCGTGTGCAATCTGCACGCCGCCCAGAGTAATGAAATCGCCTTCAGCGAAACGGTGCACATCATAGCCGTGGCCAATACGCATAAAAAAACGCCCCGATTTTTGTCAGGGCGTGATTCTACCTGCATTAACCGCGCAGAGCGCGTGCGTGATGCTGCAAGTGGTCGTCTATGAAGCTTGAGATGAAGAAATAACTGTGGTCGTAGCCCGGTTGCAGGCGCAACGTCAGCGGATGGTTCGCTTGTTTTGCCGTTTGTTGCAGGGCTTCGGGTTTAAGCTGGGTGGCCAGGAAGTCATCCCGATCACCTTGATCAACCAGCAGCGGCAGCTTTTCGTTGGTTTCGGCGATCAGCGCGCAGGCATCCCATTCTTTCCACTTCGAACGGTCTTCACCCAAATAGCGCGAAAACGCCTTCTGCCCCCACGGGCAATCCATCGGGTTATTGATCGGCGAAAAGGCCGACACCGATTGGTAACGCCCGGGATTACGCAACGCACATACGAGCGCGCCGTGACCGCCCATGGAGTGGCCGCTGATGCTGCGCTTATCGGAGGCCGGAAAATGCGCTTCAACCAGTGAAGGCAATTCCTGCACGACATAGTCATGCATCCGATAGTGCCTCGACCACGGTTCCTGCGTGGCATTGAGATAAAATCCGGCACCGAGGCCGAAGTCCCACGCACCTTCAGGATCGCCCGGCACATCAGGGCCACGCGGACTGGTGTCCGGCGCCACGATGATCAAGCCGAGCTCGGCGGCCATGCGCATGGCGCCGGCTTTCTGCATGAAGTTTTCATCGGTACAGGTCAGGCCCGATAGCCAGTACAGCACCGGTAACTTGCCGCCCTGCTCCGCCTGTGGCGGCAAGTACACGGCAAATACCATGTCGCAGCCGAGCACATCCGAGCGATGGCGATAGCGCTTGTGCCATCCACCAAAACTTTTCTGACAGGAGATATTTTCCAGACTCATGTAAAGACTCCTACGCGGCCGAAGCTGCAAGCCTTCAAGACTTGCAGCCATGACGTCGCGATTGATCAGAAATGAATGACGGTACGAATGCTCTTGCCTTCGTGCATCAGGTCGAATGCCTTTTTGATGTCTTCCAGGCCCATGGTGTGGGTGATGAACGTATCCAGTGGAATTTCACCGCTTTGGGCCATGTCGACGTAGCTTGGCAGCTCGGTGCGACCACGCACGCCACCGAACGCCGAACCGCGCCAGACGCGCCCGGTCACCAGTTGGAATGGACGAGTGGAGATTTCCTGGCCCGCACCGGCCACGCCGATGATCACCGACTCACCCCAACCCTTGTGGCAGCATTCCAGCGCTGCGCGCATCAATTGCACGTTACCGATACATTCGAAAGAAAAGTCGACACCGCCGTCGGTCATGTCGACGATCACCTCCTGGATCGGACGATCGAAGTCTTTCGGGTTAACGCAATCGGTGGCACCCAACTGTTTGGCGATCTCGAACTTGGCCGGGTTGATATCGATGGCGATGATGCGCGAAGCCTTGGCCTTCACGGCGCCGATGACCGCCGACAGGCCAATGCCGCCGAGACCGAAGATCGCTACGGTGTCACCCGGCTTGACCTTGGCGGTGTTGATTACGGCGCCGATACCGGTGGTGACGCCACAGCCCAGCAGGCAAACCTTCTCCAATGGCGCGTCCTTGGCGATCTTGGCCACGGAGATTTCCGGCAACACGGTGTATTCGGAAAAGGTCGAAGTCCCCATGTAGTGGAAAATCGTTTCGCCTTTGTAGGAAAAGCGCGAAGTGCCGTCCGGCATCAAACCTTTGCCCTGGGTGGCACGAATCGCCTGACACAGGTTGGTCTTGCCCGACTTGCAGAATTTGCACTGGCCGCATTCCGGGGTGTACAGCGGGATCACATGATCGCCAACGGCAACCGAGGTGACACCTTCGCCGATAGCTTCAACGATGGCGCCGCCTTCGTGGCCGAGGATCGATGGAAAGATGCCTTCCGGGTCAGCGCCGGACAACGTGTAAGCGTCAGTGTGGCAAACACCGGAAGCCACCACGCGCAGCAACACTTCACCCGCCTTGGGCATGGCGACATCGACTTCTACGATTTCCAGCGGCTTCTTGGCCTCGAAGGCAACGGCGGCGCGCGACTTGATCATGCTGACTCTCCAGTGAATAAAAACGAGACACGCAGTGTAGTTCAGCGCCAACTGATGAATAATCCGAACAAAAGCAAAACATTATTGCCACACAGGGATAATCCTGATGACCGACAACCGCTGGGAAGGCATCGATGAATTCGTCGCCGTTGCCGAATGCAGCCAATTCACCGCCGCTGCCGAACGCCTTGGTGTTTCTTCCTCACACATCAGTCGACAAATCGTACGACTGGAAGAGCGTTTACAGACACGCTTGCTCTACCGCAGCACTCGTCGAGTGGCACTGACCGAGGCCGGCCAAACCTTTCTGCAACATTGCCAACGCTTGCAGGACGGGCGAGAAGAAGCTCTGCGCGCGGTCGGCGATCTGACCAGCGAACCCAAAGGCATGCTACGCATGACCTGTGCCGTGGCGTACGGCGAACGTTTTATCGTGCCGCTGGTGACGCGATTCATGGGGCATTACCCGCAACTGCGCGTCGACATCGAACTGAGCAACCGTCAACTCGATTTGGTGCATGAGGGTTTGGATCTGGCGATTCGCCTGGGCCGGTTGCAGGACTCGCGACTGGTCGCTGCTCGCTTGGCGCCACGGCGCATGTATCTGTGTGCGTCGCCGTCCTACCTGGAAAGGTATGGCCGCCCACACAGTTTGTCGGAACTGAGCCGGCACAATTGCCTGATCGGCAGCTCGGATATCTGGCAACTGGAACAGAACGGGCGAGAATTTTCCCAACGGGTGCAGGGAAACTGGCGCTGCAACAGTGGGCAAGCGGTGCTGGATGCGGCGCTGCAAGGGGTCGGTCTGTGTCAGTTGCCGGACTATTACGTGCTGGAGCACCTGCACAGCGGCGCGTTGATTTCGTTGCTGGAGGCCCATCAACCGCCGAATACCGCGGTGTGGGCGCTGTATCCGCAGCAGCGGCACCTGTCGCCGAAAGTGCGAAAACTGGTGGATTTCTTGAAGGAAGGGTTGGCCGAGCGGCCTGAGTATCGCAACTGAGGGATGGGTTGTTTATGCGACCGGGATTCAGCGGCGATTGGCCCAACGCTGACGCAGCCACTCCAGATCTTCCGGCCGGGTCACTTTGAGGTTATCCGCACGCCCCTCGATCAGACGCGGCGCCAGACCAGCCCACTCCATCGCCGAGGCCTCATCGGTAATCACTGCCTGCGCGACCAGACTGTCCGCCAACGCTCGGTGCAGCGCACCAAGGCGAAACATCTGTGGCGTATAAGCCTGCCAGATCACACTGCGATCAACGGTTTCGACAACACGACCATGCTTGTCGACCCGTTTGAGCGTGTCGCGCGCAGGCACCGCCAGCAAACCGCCCACCGGGTCAGTGGCCAGTTCGGCAAGCAACTTGTCGAGGTCATCACGGCTCAGGTTAGGTCGTGCCGCATCGTGCACCAGCACCCAATCGTCATCGTCGGCACCCTGCGCATTCAGATGCAGCAAGGCATTGAGCACCGAGCCAGAACGTTCGGCCCCGCCGTCTACCCGCTGAATACGCGGATCGTTGACGCAAGCAAGGTTCGGCCAATAAGGATCATCAACAGCAAGACTGACCACCAACCCCATGAGGCTCGGGTGATCGAGGAAACAGCCGAGGCTGTGTTCGAGAATTGTGCGCCCGTCCAGTTGCAGGTATTGCTTGGGACGGTCCGCGGCCATTCGGGCACCCACGCCCGCGGCAGGAATCACGGCCCAGAAGGCCGGCAGCGAATCGTTCATTGAGCCAACTGATAAAGGGTTTCGCCGTCCTTGACCATGCCCAGTTCATGGCGAGCTCGTTCCTCAACGGTCTCCATGCCTTTTTTCAGCTCACTGACCTCAGCGTCCATCACCCGGTTGCGCTCCAGCAAGGCTTCGTTCTCGGCGTGTTGATCAGCAATCTGCTGATTCAGTTCGGCGACCTGCGCCAGACTGCCATCGCCCACCCACAGACGGTACTGCAGACCGGCCAGTAGCAAGAGCAACACTAGAAACAACCAGTAGGGACTGCGCATCGAATATCAGGTATCCAGTGAAAAAAGACAGCCATGCAAAATTTGAAACGTCTGATAGCACGAAGCCTGGAAGAACCAGGCTTGTGCTTTCAAGGCATCAGATTAGTGGCAAATCCATCGCTGTCACGACTTTTCCGACACAATCCGGTGTCCTTCCATCAGTTTGCGCTTAACCGCGGAACTCGCTACGACCGTTGTACTTGGCTTTGCCATTCAACTGCTCTTCGATACGCAGCAGTTGGTTGTACTTGGAAACGCGGTCGGAACGGCACAGCGAACCGGTCTTGATCTGGCCAGCCGAGGTGCCCACAGCCAGGTCGGCAATGGTCGAATCTTCGGTTTCGCCCGAGCGGTGCGAGATCACGGCGGTGTAACCGGCAGCCTTGGCCATCTGGATGGCTTCCAGGGTTTCGGTCAGCGTGCCGATCTGGTTGAACTTGATCAGGATCGAGTTGGCGATCTTTTTATCGATGCCTTCTTTCAGGATCTTGGTATTGGTCACAAACAGGTCGTCGCCAACCAGTTGAACCTTCTCGCCGATCTTGTCGGTGAGGATCTTCCAGCCAGCCCAGTCGGACTCGTCCAGACCGTCTTCGATCGAGATGATCGGATAACGTTCGGTCAGGCCTTTGAGGTAATCGGCAAAACCTTCAGCGGTGAATACCTGACCTTCGCCGGACAGGTTGTACTTGCCGTCTTCGTAGAATTCGCTGGCCGCGCAGTCCAGCGCCAGGGTCACGTCGGTGCCCAGCTTGTAACCGGCGTTGGCTACGGCTTCGGAGATCACTTTCAAAGCGTCTTCGTTGGACGCCAGGTTCGGTGCGAAACCGCCTTCGTCGCCAACAGCGGTGCTCAGGCCACGAGCCTTCAGCACAGCTTTGAGGTGATGGAAAATCTCGGTGCCCATGCGCAGACCTTCCGAGAAAGACTTGGCGCCGACTGGCTGAACCATGAATTCCTGGATGTCGACGTTGTTATCGGCGTGCTCGCCGCCGTTGATGATGTTCATCATCGGCACCGGCATCGAGTAAACACCCGGAGTGCCGTTCAGGTTGGCGATGTGCGCGTACAGCGGCAGGTCCTGATCCTGTGCAGCAGCCTTGGCCGCAGCCAGGGACACGGCGAGGATGGCGTTGGCGCCCAGGGTCGCTTTGTTTTCGGTACCGTCGAGCTTGATCATCGCGTGATCCAGGGCTTTCTGGTCGCTTGGGTCGGCGCCCAGCAGCAGATCGCGGATCGGACCGTTGATGTTGGCTACCGCTTTGAGCACGCCCTTGCCCAGGTAACGGCTCTTGTCGCCATCACGCAGCTCGAGCGCTTCACGCGAGCCAGTGGATGCACCGGATGGCGCGCAGGCGCTGCCGATGATGCCGTTGTCGAGAAGCACGTCCGATTCCACTGTGGGATTGCCACGGGAGTCGAGAACTTCACGACCTTTGATGTCGACGATTTTTGCCATTGTTGTAAACACTCCAAAGTTGACGAAAACGACGCAGCTAGAGGAAATCTTTTTACCGTCGGCAAGGGGTGTGCAGCGGGCAGTCTTGCAGACGATAACGCTCATGCCCGAGGGCATGAGCGACAAATCGTGCGGTACTTTACCGGAGAATTGAGGTTTACGCGGTTTCTACCGTCGGAAAACTCTTCACCAGTTCGTCCAAAGCTTTGAGCTGGGCCAGGAATGGCTCCAGTTTGTCCAGACGCAAGGCGCAAGGGCCATCGCATTTGGCGTTGTCCGGGTCCGGGTGGGCCTCAAGGAACAGACCCGCCAAGCCCTGGCTCATGCCAGCCTTGGCCAGATCCAGAACCTGTGCGCGGCGACCGCCGGCGGAGTCGGAACGACCGCCAGGCATTTGCAGCGAGTGAGTCACGTCGAAGAACACCGGGTACTCGAACTGCTTCATGATGCCGAAGCCGAGCATGTCGACCACGAGGTTGTTGTAGCCGAAGCTCGAACCACGCTCGCAGAGGATCAATTGGTCGTTACCCGCTTCCACGCACTTGTTCAGGATGTGTTTCATTTCCTGAGGGGCGAGGAACTGGGCTTTCTTGATGTTGATCACGGCATTGGTCCTGGCCATCGCGACAACCAGATCGGTCTGGCGCGACAGGAAGGCCGGCAACTGGATGATGTCGCAGACTTCAGCAACGACCTGAGCCTGATCAGGCTCATGGACGTCGGTGATGATCGGCACGCCAAAGGCTTGTTTGATGTCCTGGAAGATGCGCATGCCCTCTTCCAGGCCAGGACCGCGATAAGAGGCCACAGAAGAACGGTTGGCTTTGTCGAAGCTGGCCTTGAACACGTAAGGGATGCCGAGCTTTTCGGTGACCTTCACGTACTCTTCGCAAACCTGCATGGCCATGTCACGGCTTTCCAGCACGTTCATGCCGCCGAACAGCACCATGGGTTTGTCGTTGGCAATTTCGATGTCGCCGACGCGGATGATCTTCTGTGCCATCGGGGTTACGCCTTCTTCTGGTGTTGAGCCAACGCTGCTTTGACAAAACCGCTGAACAGCGGATGGCCATCGCGTGGTGTCGAGGTGAACTCAGGGTGGAACTGGCAAGCCACGAACCATGGATGATCCGGCGCTTCAACCACTTCAACCAGCGCAGCATCAGCGGAACGACCGGAGATTTTCAGGCCGGCTTCGATGATTTGCGGCAGCAGGTTGTTGTTCACTTCGTAACGATGACGGTGACGCTCGACAATCACGTCCTTGCCGTAGCAATCGTGCACTTTGGAGCCGGCTTCGAGCAGGCAATCCTGAGCGCCGAGACGCATGGTGCCGCCCAGGTCGGAAGCTTCGGTACGCACTTCAACGGCACCGGTCGCATCTTCCCACTCGGTGATCAGGCCCACGACCGGGTGACCGCTGGCGCGATCGAACTCGGTGGAGTTGGCGTCTTTCCAGCCCATTACGTTACGGGCGAACTCGATGACTGCCACTTGCATACCCAGGCAGATACCCAGGTACGGAACCTTGTTTTCGCGAGCGTACTGAACAGCGGTGATCTTGCCTTCCACGCCACGCAGACCGAAGCCACCCGGCACCAGAATCGCGTCAACACCTTCGAGCAGCGCAGTGCCCTGGTTTTCGATGTCTTCGGAGTCGATGTAGCGCAGGTTGACCTTGGTGCGGTTGCTGATGCCGGCGTGACTCATCGCTTCGATCAGCGATTTGTAGGCGTCCAGCAGTTCCATGTACTTGCCGACCATCGCGATGGTGACTTCGTGTTCCGGGTTCAGCTTGGCGTCAACCACTGCGTCCCACTCGGACAGATCAGCACTGCCGCATTGCAGGCCGAAACGCTCGACAACGAAATCGTCCAGACCCTGCGAGTGCAGGATGCCCGGGATCTTGTAGATGGTGTCGGCGTCTTCCAGCGCGATCACCGCACGTTCTTCAACGTTGGTGAACTGAGCGATTTTGCGACGCGACGAGATGTCGATCGGGTGATCGGAACGGCACACCAGCACGTCTGGCTGCAGGCCGATCGAACGCAGCTCTTTTACCGAGTGCTGGGTTGGCTTGGTTTTGGTCTCGCCGGCCGTGGCGATGTACGGCACCAAGGTCAGGTGCATCAGCATCGCGCGCTTGGCGCCGACTTCGAAACGCAATTGACGAATGGCTTCGAGGAACGGTTGCGACTCGATGTCACCCACGGTGCCACCGATCTCGACCATGGCCACGTCAGCATCGCCAGCCCCCTTGATGATGCGGCGCTTGATTTCGTCGGTGATGTGCGGGATCACCTGGATGGTTGCACCCAGGTAGACACCACGGCGCTCTTTGCGCAGCACGTGCTCGTAGACACGGCCGGTGGTGAAGTTGTTGTTCTGGGTCATGGTCGTGCGGATGAACCGCTCGTAATGGCCCAGGTCCAGGTCAGTCTCGGCACCGTCATGGGTGACGAACACTTCACCGTGCTGGAACGGGCTCATCGTGCCCGGGTCAACGTTGATGTACGGATCCAGCTTAAGCATGGTGACTTTAAGCCCCCGCGCCTCCAGGATGGCCGCCAATGAAGCCGAGGCAATGCCTTTCCCCAAAGAAGAAACAACACCGCCCGTGGAGAATATGTAGCGCGTCATGACAAAACCAAGAATGCTGC
>NZ_JBIUWN010000080.1:12169-14893 GCF_044743485.1 Pseudomonas sp. NPDC087614
ACCAAAACCCACAACACCACCAAACACCACCACCCCCCCGCCCGTGACGAATATGTAGCGCGTCATGAAAAACCCTAGAAGTCTGCGTTAAAGCGGTACGAGCCGCCGGGGAAAGCGAAGGAAGGCCGAAGCCCCCGATCACCAGCATTAATCACAGTGCACCTTTCAAAAAAACCGCCGCGTTGGGACAGACCGGCAGATGAAACACCGGTACGTTGTGCGCTACACATTTTTTGGAATCGCCCAGCAAAGACTGCTTGGTAATCGGCAACTCCTGCAATTCAGGCGAATCCACAGAAGTTGTATCAAGAAGGGAGCGTAGTCTACCGGAATGCCCCTTTCATCTCAAACCTTGATCTTCGTCTGTTGGCTGCCAACTCATTTTCCAGCCGTCCTGCTCGTGGCCATCAAGTCCCGGCAGGTTCGCCACCGCGAGCAATTCGTCACCGCGAAAAAGCAGCGGCAATCTGCCACGCACGAAACCCGGCACCGCACGCTCATTGAGCAACCGTTTGAGGTCGCGATGGCCGCGATCCGCCAAATGCATCACTTCGCCACCCTGCCGATAGGCAATGCGTAACGGGCCGCAGGGAGCCTGACCACTGAACATGACACCCCCGTTATGGGGCAAGCTTAGCGGCGACGTCGGTACCTGCCACTCGCCGTCGATCACTGGAGCGCGTAGCCAGTCGCCACTGAGCCACCACAGACGACCGGCACTGCGATGCAACTCGCCATCGGCCAGACGCCAGACCGGCGAAGCATCGTGACTGGCATTGCACAGATCCGCCCAACCCGACCAATGGTCGGTGTCAGGCAAACGTGTCAGCGGTTCGAGCCAATGACTCAGCGCATTTCGTTGCCGGGGGGCGGTGAGAGCGCAAAGTGGCGCCAACGCCAGAGACGGCAAGCGCAGCCATTGGAACTCATGAGGCGTTGCAGCCTGTGCCAGATCGATTTGCGCCAATTCATCGAGCAAACCCTGCGCCTCACGCAGATGCGCAGCGCTGCGCGCCATGCTTGCTGGCGCTTGCGGCCAGCGACTGCTCAGCAGCGGCATGACCTGATGGCGCAGGTAATTACGCGAGAACTGACGATCCTGATTCGACGGGTCTTCGATCCAGTGCAATTGATGAGCTTGTGCGTAGGCCTCCAGTTCAGCCCGAGGGACATCAAGCAAAGGTCGAATCAGAACACCCCGCCCCAGCGCTCGCTGGCTCGGCATGCCCGATAATCCTCTGACACCTGCGCCACGCAACAGACGAAACAGTAATGTTTCGGCCTGATCATCCCGATGCTGACCGGTCAGCAGCACATCATTGGCCTGCGTCAGCGCACCGAACACCGCATAACGCGCATTGCGCGCCGCTCGCTCCAGACTCGCACCCGGTTGCACCGTGACCCGCTCCACTTGCAATGGAACACCCAGCGCATCACAGAACGACTGGCAATGCTGTGGCCACGCATCCGCCGCAGGCTGGAGGCCGTGATGAATGTGGATGGCGCTTAGCGCCGGAAGGGATTGGTCTTTTACGAGATCGGCAAGCAGATGCAGCAGGACGGTCGAGTCGAGACCACCGGAGAAAGCGACGCGCCATGCAGTGGCGTTGCGCCAAGCTGCAAGATTCAGCAGAAGCCGGGAAGGCAGATCACTCACGGACTGACCCCTATCTAACTCTTTGCCCAAATCAAAGTGGCAGCGGGCTTGCTCGCGAAGGCGTCTCAACATTCAACACATCTGTCGACTGTTATACCGCTTTCGCGAGCAAGCCCGCTCCCACATTGGGTATTGCGCGATCTGTCAGAGACCGTAGCTCATCAGTCGATCGTAACGGCGCTTGAGCAGCGCTTCGTTGTCGAACTTCTTCAGCATTGCCAGCTGCGAGCTCAGCTCGGCACGAATCGAGGCAGCGGCAGCGGCCGGATCACGGTGAGCACCGCCCAAAGGCTCGCCGATCACCTTGTCAACGATGCCCAGACCTTTCAGGCGCTCGGCAGTGATGCCCATGGCTTCAGCAGCGTCCGGCGCTTTTTCGGCGGTTTTCCACAGAATCGAAGCACAACCTTCCGGCGAGATCACCGCGTAGGTCGAGTACTGCAGCATGTTCAACTGATCGCAAACACCGATGGCCAGTGCACCGCCTGAACCACCCTCGCCGATAACGGTGGCGATGATCGGGGTCTTCAGGCGCGACATCACACGCAGGTTCCAGGCGATGGCTTCGCTCTGGTTACGCTCTTCGGCGTCGATACCTGGATAGGCACCCGGAGTGTCGATGAAGGTCAGGATCGGCATTTTGAAACGCTCGGCCATTTCCATCAGACGGCAAGCCTTGCGGTAGCCTTCCGGACGCGGCATGCCGAAGTTGCGGCGTACTTTCTCACGGACTTCGCGGCCCTTCTGGTGACCGATGATCATCACTGGCTGGTCTTCCAGACGAGCAATGCCCCCCACGATCGCAGCGTCGTCGGAGAAGTGACGGTCGCCGTGCAGTTCATCGAACTCGGTGAAGATGTGTTCGATGTAGTCCAGGGTATACGGGCGTTTCGGGTGACGCGCCAAGCGTGCGATCTGCCAGCTGGTCAGCTTACCGAAGATGTCCTCGGTCAGCGTTTTGCTCTTGTCCTGCAGGCGGGAGATCTCATCGCCGATATTCAGCGAATTGTCATTACCGACCAAGCGCAACTCTTGGTTGGGGGGGGGGAGGTGGGCGGTGGGGGGGT
>NZ_JBIUWN010000080.1:14901-25728 GCF_044743485.1 Pseudomonas sp. NPDC087614
CCCACCCCCCCCCCCCCCCCCCCCCCCCCCCCCCCCCCCCCCCCCCCCAACTCTGCGATCTTGGCTTGCAGGTCGGCGATCGGCTGTTCGAAATCTAGAAAATTCGGGTTCATAGGCGTCCGTCTTGGGTCGTATCCCAAATGAGCTTGGGTCGGCCGGTTGTCTATTCGCGCCCTACCTTAAGGGAGAGGCGCGCTAAGGTCGAGATTAAAAATTCAGGTTTCGGGCAAGCGCAATGATGGCACCTGCCGCTCAACGGTATTGGAGGAAGACGTTGTCTCGCCCGAACTGGTCACGCAAGGCTTGAATCAACGCATCCGCCGGGTCGATGCGCCAAGTCTCGCCAAACTGCAGCAAGGTCTTCGCATCGGGGCTGGTGTACTCCATGGTGATCGGACACGCCCCGCGATGACGCTTGAGCAAATCACCCAACCAGCGTAGCTGATCGCCTTTGAGGTCCTGGGTTTGCAGCTTCAGGCGCAGGCTTTCGGCAAGGTTGGTGCGTGCATCTTCCATGCTCATCACGCGCTTGACCCGCAGGCGCAGGCCGCCGGAGAAGTCATCGTTGCTGACCTCACCTTCAACCACCACCATCGCGTCGGTCTGCAACAGCGACTGCGCGGAATGGAACGCTTCGGCAAACAGCGACGCTTCGATCCGGCCGGAGCGGTCGTCGAGGGTGATGAAGCCCATCTTGTCGCCCTTCTTGTTCTTCATCACCCGCAGGGCAATGATCATCCCGGCCACGGTTTGCGTATCGCGTGCCGGTTTCAGGTCGATGATGCGCTGACGGGCGAAACGGCGGATCTCACCTTCGTATTCGTCAATCGGGTGACCGGTCAGGTACAGGCCCAGGGTGTCTTTTTCACCCTTGAGGCGCTCCTTGAGGGTCAGCTCCTTGGCTTTGCGATGACTGGCATAAACGTCAGCATCTTCCTCGACGAACAGACCGCCAAACAGGTCGGCGTGACCACTGTCGTGGGTGCGGGCGGTTTGCTCTGCAGCCTTGATCGCCTCCTCCATCGCCGCCAGCAACACCGCGCGATTACGGTCGATATTGGCCTGATAAGCCTTTTGTTCGTCGTGAAAATAAGGCCCCAGACGATCCAGCGCACCGCTGCGAATCAAACCGTCGAGCGTGCGCTTGTTGATGCGCTTGAGGTCGACACGGGCGCAGAAATCGAACAAATCCTTGAACGGGCCTTCCTGACGCGCCTCAGTGATTGCTTCTACCGGGCCTTCACCGACCCCTTTGATCGCGCCGAGGCCATACACAATGCGGCCGTCGTCGTTCACCGTGAACTTGAACTCCGAAGTATTCACGTCTGGCGCGTCGAGACGCAGCTTCATCGTGCGAATTTCTTCGATCAAGGTCACGACCTTGTCGGTGTTGTGCATGTCCGCCGACAGTACCGCAGCCATGAACGGCGCCGGGTAATGGGTTTTCAGCCAAGCAGTCTGATACGAAACCAGACCGTAAGCGGCGGAGTGAGACTTGTTGAAGCCGTAACCGGCGAATTTTTCCACCAGGTCGAAAATGTTACCGGCGAGGTCGGCGTCGATATTGTTGGTCTTGCAACCTTCAATGAAACCGCCGCGCTGTTTGGCCATCTCTTCGGGTTTTTTCTTACCCATCGCCCGACGCAGCATGTCCGCACCGCCGAGGGTGTAACCGGCCATGACCTGGGCAATCTGCATCACCTGTTCCTGATACAGGATGATGCCGTAAGTCGGTGCCAATACTGGCTTGAGGCCCTCGTACTGGTAATCCGAGTGCGGGTACGCCAGTTCGGCGCGACCGTGCTTACGGTTGATGAAGTCGTCCACCATGCCGGACTGCAGCGGGCCCGGACGGAACAGCGCTACCAGTGCGATCAAGTCTTCCAGGCAGTCGGGCTTGAGCTTTTTGATCAGCTCTTTCATGCCTCGGGATTCAAGCTGGAACACCGCAGTGGTTTCAGCTTTTTGCAGCAACTGGTAAGTCGGTTTGTCATCCAGCGGGATGAACGCGATATCCAGCGGCGGTTCGTCGACCTTGGCGCGGTCTCGGTTGATGGTCTTTAGCGCCCAGTCAATAACCGTCAACGTCCGCAGACCGAGGAAGTCGAACTTCACCAGACCGGCAGCCTCAACATCGTCCTTGTCGAACTGGGTTACCAGACCGTCACCGGCCTCGTCGCAATAGATCGGCGAGAAGTCGGTCAGTTTGGTCGGTGCGATCACCACACCACCAGCGTGCTTGCCGACGTTACGCACAACGCCCTCAAGCTTGCGCGCCATCTCCCAGATTTCCGCCGCCTCTTCATCGACCTTGATGAAGTCGCGCAGGATCTCTTCCTGCTCGTAGGCTTTTTCCAGGGTCATGCCGACTTCAAACGGAATCATCTTCGACAGACGATCCGCCAGGCCGTAGGACTTGCCCTGTACCCGCGCCACGTCACGCACCACAGCTTTTGCCGCCATGGAACCGAAGGTGATGATCTGGCTTACCGCGTTGCGCCCGTATTTCTCGGCCACATAGTCGATCACCCGGTCACGACCGTCCATGCAGAAGTCGACGTCGAAGTCGGGCATCGATACCCGTTCCGGGTTAAGGAAACGTTCGAACAGCAGGTCGTATTCCAGCGGGTCGAGGTCGGTGATTTTCTGCACATAGGCCACCAGCGATCCAGCACCCGACCCACGACCAGGTCCAACCGGTACGCCGTTGTTCTTGGCCCACTGGATAAAGTCCATCACGATCAGGAAATAACCGGGGAAGCCCATCTGGATGATGATATCCAGCTCGAAATTCAAGCGGTCGACGTACACCTGACGCTTGGCTTCGTAGTCTTCGGTGGTGTCTTTGGGCAACAGAACCGCGAGCCGCTCCTCCAGACCGTCGAAGGACACCTTGCGGAAGTACTCATCGATGGTCATGCCATCGGGAATCGGGAAGTTGGGCAGGAAGTGCGTGCCCAGTTTCACATCGATATTGCAGCGTTTGGCAATTTCGACGGTGTTTTCGATGGCGTCAGGAATGTCGCTGAACAGCTCGGCCATTTCCTCGGCGCTTTTGAGGTATTGCTGATCGCTGTAATTCTTCGAACGCCGCGGATCGTCGAGGGCGCGGCCCTCACCGATGCAAACGCGGGTTTCGTGGGCGGCGAAGTCTTCCTGCTTGATGAAACGCACATCGTTGCTCGCCACCAGTGGCGCGCCCAGCTTGTCGGCCAGAGCCACAGCACCATGCAGTTGCTCTTCATCGTTGGGACGGTTGGTACGCTGGATTTCCAGATAAAAACGATCCGGAAACACCGCCATCCATTCACGCGTCAGAACCTCAGCTTCAGCCGGGTTACCGCCGATGAGGGCCATGCCGATCTCGCCTTCTTTGGCGGCAGACAGCATGATCAGGCCTTCGCTGGCCTCGGCGACCCACTCGCGCTCGACGATGATCATGCCATTGCGCTGACCTTCGATGAAGCCACGGGAAATCAGCTCAGTGAGATTGCGATAGCCCTTGGCGTTCATGACCAACAGGCTGATCCGGCTCAGCGGCGCATCCGGATCCTTGTTCGACAGCCACAGGTCAGCGCCGCAGATCGGCTTGATCCCTGCGCCCATGGTGTTTTTATAGAATTTGACCAGGGAACACATGTTGTTCTGATCGGTGACCGCGACGGCCGGCATGTTCATGCCAGCCAGGGCCTTGACCAGTGGCTTGATCCGCACCAGCCCGTCGACCAGGGAGTATTCAGTGTGCAGGCGTAGGTGAACGAATGAAGCCGGCATAGTGATCCTGTCCAGTTACATAGAGACAACAAGGCCCGGATTGTACCGGGCCTCGAACAAAACATCAGCCTTGCGACTAAACCTGCGTCAGGCCTTCCAGCGCCTCATAAGCCTGACGCACCGGGGCGAACGAGCGCCGGTGAATCGGGGTCGGCCCGAGCCGGGACAATGCTTCCAGATGAACGGGCGTCGGATAGCCTTTGTGGCCGCCAATGCCATAACCCGGGTAAATCAGTTCGAACGCAGCCATTTCGCGGTCACGACTGACCTTGGCCAGAATCGATGCCGCAGCAATGGCAGGCACCTTGCTATCGCCCTTTACAACCGCTTCGGCGCGCATCGGCAGTTTCGGGCAGCGGTTGCCATCGATCATCGCCAGTTTCGGCTGGATGTGCAGCCCGGCCACGGCGCGCTGCATGGCCAGCATGGTCGCGTGCAAAATATTCAATTCATCGATTTCTTCGACTTCGGCGCGAGCGATGCACCAGCTCAGGGATTTTTCGATGATCTCGTCGTAAAGCTTTTCCCGTTTGGCTTCGGTGAGTTTCTTCGAGTCGTTGAGCCCGACGATAGGGCGGTTCGGATCGAGGATCACCGCTGCCGTCACCACTGCACCGCACAACGGGCCGCGACCGACTTCATCGACGCCGGCGACCAGTTCTTCAACTTCGGCGACCAACGTGAAATCCAGGCCCATTTGCATGCTTGTCTTGCTCATCGTGATTGACCGATCAGGTTAAGGACGGCATGCGCCGCCTGATTGGATGCGTCCAGACGCAGCGTGCGGTGAATCTCGTCGAAGCCGCGAGTCTGCTCTTCACCGCCCTCGATCAAGGGCGACAGGGTCTGGGCAAGCGCCTCGACAGTTGCATCGTCCTGCAACAACTCCGGAACCAGCAGACGCTGGGCCAACAGATTTGGCAGCGATACATACGGGCTCTTGACCATGCGTTTGAGAATCCAGAACGTCAGCGGTGCCAGACGATAGGCAACCACCATCGGCCTCTTGTACAACAGCGCTTCGAGGGTTGCCGTACCGGAGGCGATCAATACGGCGTTACAGGCAGCCAAGGCCAGATGAGACTTGCCATCGAGCAAGGTCACCGGCAAATCGCGGCCAGCGAGCAGTTCTTCAAGCTGCAAACGGCGCTCCGGGCTGGCGCACGGCATGACAAAGCGCACACCCGGACGCATCGCGCGCAGGCGCTGGGCGGTATCGAGGAACAGTGCGCCGAGGCGACCGACCTCACCGCCACGACTACCAGGCATCAGCGCGATCAGCGGCCCATCAGGCAATCCCAACTCGGCACGCGCAGCCGCACGATCAGCCTCCAGCGGAATGGCATCGGCCAGCGAGTGACCGACGAAGCGTACCGGTACGCCTTTCTCTTCGTAGAATCTGGCTTCGAACGGGAAAAGGGTGAGCATCAAATCGCAGCCTTCGCGAATCTTCAGCACGCGCTTCTGCCGCCACGCCCACACCGACGGGCTGACGTAATGCACGGTTTTGATCCCGGCCTGACGCAGCTTGAGTTCGATATTGAGGTTGAAGTCGGGGGCATCGATACCGATGAACGCGTCCGGTTTTTCGGCAACCAGCGTGGCAATCAGCTCTTTACGACGCTTGAGCAACTCGCGCAAACGACCGAGGACCTCAACCAGCCCCATGACCGACAAGCGCTCCATGGGAAAGTACGAGGTCAGGCCTTCCGCCTGCATCAACGGACCGCCGACACCGATGAACTCGACCGACGGATGCTGTGCCTTGAGGGCACGCATGAGGCCGGCACCCAAAATGTCACCGGAAGCTTCACCCGCCACCAGCGCAATACGCAAATTGGCCATGATCAGCGGGTGATGCCGCGTGTCGACGACTGGATGGAATCGCGAAACACCGCGACTTCCGGGAACAGAGCAGCAGGCTCGGCCAGTTGAGCCAGTGCCTGCTCGACTGTCAGCCCTTGGCGATAAACGGTCTTATAGGCACGACGCAATGCGTGGATAGCGTCTTCGCTGAAACCGCGACGGCGCATGCCTTCGAAATTCATGCTGCGCGCCTCGGCAGGGTTGCCAAACACGGTGACAAACGCGGGAACGTCTTTACCGATCGCGGTACCCATGCCTGAAAAGCTGTGGGCGCCAATGTGGCAATACTGGTGAACCAGGGTGAACCCGGAGAGGATCGCCCAGTCGTCAACATGCACATGGCCGGCCAACGCCGTGTTGTTGACCAGGATGCAGTTATTGCCGATGACACTGTCGTGACCGATGTGGGCATAGGCCATGATCAGGTTGTGATCGCCCAGCGTGGTTTCCGAACGGTCCTGCACGGTGCCACGGTGAATCGTCACGCCTTCGCGGATGACGTTGTGGTCACCTATCACCAGTCGGGTCTCTTCACCTTTGTACTTCAGATCGGGCGTGTCTTCGCCTACCGAGGAAAACTGGTAAATGCGATTGTGCTTGCCGATACGTGTCGGGCCTTTGAGGATCACATGCGGCCCGATCACGGTACCCTCGCCGATTTCCACACCTGCGCCGATGATCGACCAAGGGCCGACCTCGACGCCGTCTGCCAGAACGGCCGACGGATCGATGATTGCGCGAGGGTCAATCAAACTCATACTTTTTGTTCCGCGCAGATGATCTCGGCCGAGCAGACCGGCTTGCCATCGACCGAAGCCTGGCATTCAAACTTCCAGATCTTGCGTTTACAGCTAATGAACGTGGCTTCAAGGATCAACTGGTCGCCAGGCTTGACCGGCTGGCGGAAACGCAGCTTGTCGGAACCAACGAAGTAATAAAGGGTGCCGTCCGCCGGTTTGACGTCGAGCATTTTGAAACCGAGGATCCCGGCAGCTTGAGCCATCGCTTCGATGATCAGCACGCCTGGCATGATTGGATGCGCCGGGAAGTGACCATTGAAGAAAGGTTCATTGATGCTGACATTCTTGTAGGCGCGAATGCGCTTGCCTTCAGTGTCCAGATCCACCACCCGGTCCACCAGCAGGAACGGGTAACGGTGAGGCAGGTATTCGCGAATCTCGTTGATGTCCATCATTTCGGGGGGAAGCCTATGTAAAGATTGGGAGCGCGACTGACGCGCACTCCTCTAGCAAATCAAGGAGGCAGTCTAGAGGCTGTGCACACTTGATATGGAAATGGTATCAGCCATCTGATGAAGCATTGCCGTCAGGGGTCACTTCCCCAACGCGCTTTTCCAGCTGTTTAAAACGACGCGCGATGTCATCGAGCTGACGAATGCGTGCCGCGCTTTTGCGCCACTCGGCAGCCGGTTGCATGGCTGTGCCGGAAGAATAGGCGCCTGGCTCGGTAATCGAGTGCGTCACCATGGTCATCCCGGTCAGGAAAACGTTGTCGCAAATATCAATGTGGCCGACCAGACCGACACCTCCGGCCAGCATGCAGTGCTTGCCGATTTTGGTGCTACCGGAGATCCCGACGCACGCGGCCATGGCAGTGTGATCACCGACCTGGACGTTGTGGGCAATCTGGATCTGGTTGTCGAGTTTCACGCCATTGCCGATCACGGTATCGGCCAACGCGCCGCGGTCGATGGCAGTATTCACGCCGATCTCCACATCGTCGCCGATGGTCACACCACCGATCTGGGCAATTTTCTGCCAGATACCCTTCTCATTGGCGAAGCCGAAGCCTTCACCACCGAGCACGGCACCGGACTGGATAACCACACGCTTGCCGATGTGCACATCGTGATACAGCGTGACACGCGGAGCGAGCCAGCCGCCCTCGCCGATTTCGCTGCGGGCACCGATGACGCAATGGGCACCCAGCGTGACTTGCGCCCCAATGCGTGCACCCGCCTCGATCACCACGAAGGGGCCGATGCTGGCGGTTGGATCAACCACAGCGTCGTCAGCGATGACTGCCGAGGGATGGATACCCGCGGCAGCTTTCGGTTTGGGATCGAACAAGTGAGAGATACGTGCATAAGCCAGATAAGGATCTGGCACCACCACTGCATTACCGGCAAAACCTTCTGCGTCGGCGTCTTTGAGCAACAAGGCTGCTGCCTGAGAACCGGCCAGGTATTTTCGATATTGAGGATTTGCCAGAAAGCTCAACTGAGCTGGGCCAGCCTCTTGCAAAGTGGCTAGCCCAGTAATTTGCTTCTCCGGGTCGCCACGCAGGGTGGCGCCGAGGAACTCGGCCAACTGGCCGAGCTTGATAGTCACGGTCATGGGTTACTTCAGCTGATTCATGCGCTCGATAACCTGGCGTGTGATGTCGTACTGAGGCTTGACATCGATCACTGCGCCACGTTCGAGCACCAGGTCAAAACCACCTTTCTTGATGACGCCTTCTACAGCGCTATCCAGTTTCGGCTTCAGTTGCTTGAGCATTTCGCGGTCGGCAACGGCCTTGGCTTCATTCAGTTCCTTGGACTGGAACTGGAAATCACGGGCCTTTTGCTTGAACTCCAGCTCCAGACGCTCACGCTCGCCCTGCTGCATCTTGTCGCCACCGGCCATCAGACGATCCTGAATGCCCTTGGCGCTGCTTTCCAGAGTTTTCAGCTTGGTCAGTTGAGGACCGAACTTCTTCTCCGCATCGACAGCGTATTTCTTGGCCGCGTCCGATTCCAGCAACGCCATCTGATAGTTCAGAACGGCAATTTTCATGTCGGCGAATGCCGGGCCTGCCACCAGTACGGAGGCCAGGAGAACCAATTGAGTCAACTTACGCACGATGCACTCCTACAAAATCCATTGTCGTTATCTTGGGTCAGACGCTTAGAACGTCTGGCCGAGGGAGAATTGGAACACTTGAGTTTCAGCGTTATCCGGTTTTTTGACCGGCATGGCCAGAGCAAAACTCAGGGGGCCCAGCGCGGTAACCCAGGTCACGCCAACACCGACGGAACTGGCCATGTTGCTCAGGCTGATGTCGTTGCACTTGGTGTTGGACGAAGTGCCGTTTGCGTTGGTGGTGTCCTTGCACTGCGAATCGAAAACGTTACCCACGTCCCAGAATACCGAGGTACGCAGGGAACGCTGATCCTTGACGAATGGCAGCGGGAACAGAACTTCCACACCGCCCTGAATCAGGACGTTGCCACCGAACGGCAGCGGGTCTTGGTCCGGATCTTTGACAGTACCCGGGTTGTTACCCGAACTTGGTGTGCTACGCGGGCCGAGGGTGCTGTCCTTGAAGCCACGAACCGAGTTGAAACCACCAGCATAGTAGTTTTCATAGAACGGCAAGCCATCTGTGGAACCATAACCGTCGCCATAACCCAGTTCGGTGTGCAGACGCAAAGTGTAGTTTTCGCTGATCGGCTGGAACAACTGACCACGGTAGTCAAGTTTGTAGAATGCAAGGTCGCTGCCCGGAATGGTGGTTTCCAGGGTGAGGCTCTGGGAGCGACCACGGGTTGGCAGTACACCTTTGTTCAGGGTCGACTCGGACCAGCCGGCCGACGCCTTGAAGTTCAGGTAGTTGTCGCCTTCTTTGTTAACGAAGTCGAAAATCTCGTCAACGGTGTATTTGCCGGTCTTGATCTTGTCTTGCTGGGCAGACAGACCGAAGGTCAGTCGCGAAGTCTCGCTGATCGGGTAGCCAACGTTAACACCCGCCCCCAGGCTGTCTACGGAATAGCTCGAAATATCGGCATCGAGTTCAGCGTAGTCGGTTGTGCGATAGAACGCGTTGTAACCCAGGCTCACGCCATCGGCGGTCCAGTAGGGGTCAACGTAGCCGAAGTTGTAGCGGCTCTGGTATTCGCTTCGAGTCAGACCGACGCTGACGCGGTTACCGGTACCGAGGAAGTTGTTCTGGGTAATCGAACCACCGAGGATCAAACCGGCGCTCTGGGCGAAACCGACGCTGGCGGTAATCGAACCGGAAGCCTGCTCTTCAACGCTGTAGTTCACGTCAACCTGGTCGTCGACACCCGGAACAGCCGGCGTTTCGACGTTGACTTCCTTGAAGAAGCCCAGACGCTCAAGACGGGTCTTGGATTGGTCGATCAGGTAGGTCGAAGCCCAGCCACCTTCCATTTGACGCATTTCGCGACGCAGCACTTCGTCCTCGGACTTGGTGTTGCCACGGAAGTTGATGCGGTTGACGTAGGCACGCTTGCCCGGATCGACAGCAAACAGGATGTCTACGGTGTGATCATCGTCGTGCGGCTGAGGCACGCCGTTGACGTTGGCGAAGGTATAACCCTCGTTACCCAGACGACGGGTGATCAGTTCAGAAGTAGTGGTCATCAGCTTGCGCGAGAACACCTGGCCTTTCTGCACCAGCAACAAGGACTTGATCTGATCTTCAGGTACTTTGAGATCACCGCTGAGTTTGACGTCACGAACGGTGTATTTCTCACCCTCGGTCACGTTGACGGTGATGTAGACATGCTTCTTGTCCGGAGTGATGGACACCTGGGTCGAAGCAATATCCATATTGATATAGCCGCGATCCAGGTAGTAGGAACGCAGACGCTCCAGGTCACCGGACAGTTTTTCACGGGCATATTTGTCATCGTTCTTGAAGAACGACAGCCAGTTGGTGGTTTTCAGCTCGAACAGGTCGGTCAGGTCTTCCTCGGGAAAAACCGTGTTGCCTACCACGTTGATGTGCTGAATGGCAGCAACGGTGCCTTCGTTGATCTTCACTTTCAGGCCAACACGGTTACGCGGCTGCGATACCACTTCGGTATCGACGGTCGCGGAATAGCGGCCTTGCGCGACGTACTGGCGTTGCAGTTCGTTACGGACACCTTCGAGGGTGGCACGCTGGAAGATCTCGCCTTCGGCCAGACCGGATTGCTTGAGGCCTTTCATCAAGTCTTCAGTAGAGATCGCTTTGTTACCTTCGATCTCGATACTGGCGACAGATGGACGCTCAACAACCGTGATCACCAGAACGTTGCCTTCGCGGCCCAGCTGGATATCTTGAAAGAAACCGGTTTTGAACAACGCACGAGTGGATTCCACCAGGCGACGATCATCCGCCTGCTCGCCGACGTTCTTCGGGCAGGCACCAGAGTCGCTACCCGGGGAGTCCCGCTGG
>NZ_JBIUWN010000081.1:0-24041 GCF_044743485.1 Pseudomonas sp. NPDC087614
GAACAAGGGATGTTCGCGCCGGCCAATGAAACTCACTTTGCCCTGACCATCGAAGGGCTCTCCGCCGATTTTCAGGTGTTTACCCTCACCGGCCGAGAAGCCATCAGCCAGCCCTTTGTCTTTGAGGTGGAACTGGTCAGTGAGCAACCGTCGCTGGACCTCGAAACCCTGCTGCACAAACCGGCCTTCCTGCAACTGTCGCCCGACGGCAGCGGCATCCACGGCCAGATCTACCGCGCCGCGCAAGGTGACTCAGGCAAACGCCTGACCCGTTATTCGGTGACCCTGCGCCCGCAACTGTCGTACCTGGCGCACCGCGTCAACCAACGCATCTTCCAGAACCTCAGCGTGCCGAAGATCATCGGTCAAGTGCTGGAAGAGCACGGCATCCAGAGCAACGCCTACGATTTCCAGACCGGTTCGATCTACCCCGAGCGCCTCTACTGCGTGCAATACGACGAGTCAGACCTGCACTTCATCCAGCGCCTGTGCGAAGAAGAAGGCATTCATTACCACTTCCAGCACAGCGCCACGGCACACAAACTCGTCTTCGGCGATGACCAGACGGTGTTCCCGAAACTTGCGCCTGTGGCCTACCAGCAAGACTCCGGCATGGTCGCCAGCAACCCGGTGATCAAGCGCTTCGACCTGCGCCTGGAAACCCGCACCAGCCGCACCACACGCCGCGATTACGACTTCGAAAAACCACGCCTGACCCTCGAAAGCGAAAACCGTGGCGATGCCCTGCCCGACCTCGAAGACTACGATTACCCGGGCCGTTTCATCGACCGCGAGCGCGGCAAACACCTGGCCAAACGCGCCCTCGAACGCCACCGCAGCGACTTCCAGCTCGCCGAAGGCAAAAGCGATCAGCCGTTGCTGGTCAGCGGCCACTTCCTCGCGCTGACCGAGCACCCAAAAGCCAAGTGGAACGACCTGTGGCTGCTGACCGAAGTGCTGCACGAAGGCAAACAGCCGCAAGTGCTCGAAGAATCGGTGACCAGCGACACCACCGCGCTGAAAGACGATTTCCATCAGGGCTATCGCAACCGCTTCCAGGCGACCCCGTGGGACGTGCCGAACCGTCCACCGCTGCGCCACCCGAAACCGCGCATCCTCGGCAGCCAGAGCGCCGTGGTCACCGGCCCCAAAGGCGAAGAAATCCACTGCGACCAATACGGCCGCGTCAAAGTGCAATTCCACTGGGACCGCGAAGGCCAGGCCGACGACAAAACCAGCTGCTGGCTACGCGTCTCATCCGCCTGGGCCGGCGCCCAGTACGGCGGCATCGCCATCCCGCGCATCGGTATGGAAGTGCTGGTGACCTTCCTCGAAGGCGACCCCGATCAACCGCTGATCAGCGGCTGCCTGTACCACAAGGAAAACACCGTCCCCTACGCCCTGCCGGCGAACAAGACCCGCAGCACCTTCAAGACCCTGAGCTCGATGGGCGGCGGTGGCTACAACGAACTGCGCATCGAAGACAAAAAAGGCCAGGAACAGATCTACCTGCATGCCCAGCGGGATTGGGACGAGAACGTTGAGCACGACCAGAAGATCCGCGTCGGCAACGAGCGCCACGACACGGTCGAGAAGAACAGCTACACGGAATTCAAGGCCGAAGAACATCACACCGTTTATGAAGATCGCAAGGTTGAGGCGCAGGCCAATGATCACCTGACGGTTGGGGTGAATCAGCACATCAAGATTGGGACTGGGCAGTTCATCGATGCCGGCCAGGAAATCCACCTAAGCAGCGGCATGAAAGTGGTGATGGAAGCCGGCGCCGAATTGACCCTGGTCGGTGGCGGCAGCTTCATCAAAATCGATGCCGGCGGCGTGACCATGAGCGGGCCGGTAATCAACATGAACTCAGGCGGTGGTCCGGGTAGCGGCACGGGCGCTGCGCCGTTGTTGCCGGGGCCGTTGAAGCAGGCGGATGCGGATAAGGCCGGGCAGTTGTTGGTGCCGGCGCAGCGCCAGGCGTTGATGCGTCGTACACCGCGCTGTGAAATTTGCGAGAAAGCTGCCGCGCAAGCCGCGAAGGACGCCGCCAAATGAGTTACCCGTCGAACGCCAACTTTTTGCTGATCGACGGAGTTCTCCGTCCCGATGCGATCCCAAGTCTGTACCAGCTCGGCGAACCGCTGGAGATCGAGCCGTTGTACCTGGGAACGCGGTGGGCGGAATTGAAGGATCTGGGGCCGATACTGGTCAAGCCCTCGGGTTCAACAAGCCTACTGACCCGGACATACCAAAATACTGACCAGCAGATAGACGCCAGTCTGCTCTTCAGCCGCGCGCCCATTAGTATCGTCGCTGATCATTTGAGACAGTTCATCGCTCCATCCGATGTACTGGGGGGCAACGGCATGCTGCGCTTCGCAGACCCGCTGGTCACACGGCATTGGCTCGGCAGTTATCAGGGCGAACACCTTGATGCGATACTCGGCCCGATTGAGTCGTGGTCAATGCCCGAAGAGCTGCATTCCTGGGAGGCAACCACCTCCGCTCAATGGGTAAGCTTTCAGCGTAAATCTCCGACATCGTGGAAGGATAAGTACGTCCTATTGGGTCAGCCACAATTGGACGCCCTCGCTCAGGCCGCACGCTGGCAATTCATCGAGCGACTGCACGATAATTTTGAGCAGTACCATCCTCGACCTCTATCAACTCTGGACAAAAGCATTCGTACCGCGTGGTTTTCTCGACGGTTGGACGAAGCTCAAGCCTGGGGACTATCGAGCGAACGTAGTCTCGCTATCTGGGTCGAATACAGCCTGCGGTGGGGCGCAGGATTCAGCGAAAGCCCTAAAGGGCCTTATCAGGATTGGTTGGCCCGTACCCCCGACGCCCCCAGACTCGCACCGGAAATACGTATCCAGCAGATGGATAACGATTGCCTGGACATCGAAATAAACAAGGAAGTGTGATGACTCAGCCCGCGACCGAAGCTCAACTGAAACAGGCCAACCGAAACCAGGCATTTACCAATGCACAAATGGGCTCGGGGCAGTGCTCATTGATGGCCGGTGAAGTCGCCATATTTCCTGTGCGTTATGCGGTGGACGAATCACCGAAAAAAGGCACAAATCAGGGTCCTAACCCTCTTCCCAAAGACTGGACAGGCAAGCCGACTGAACTGAAAACCCGCAGTTACACCCTTCGCCAACTGCGCGATGGCTGGCTATATGTGTGGGACAGCGTCGCCAAGACTTTCCATGAATACGAAGTCAAAGGTCACCAGTTCACGCGCCACAAATGGGCTGATGGTCAACTGAATAAGGATGTGCGCAACAACCCCGGTGAAACGCACACATACCTGCTCTATCCCCGTCGCAATCAGTTGCGTATCGCTTACTCGCCCGTCCAGTGGACCTGGCGTATGTGCGAACTGATGCGCAGCAGTGCGACTCAACAGACCCAATGGATGCGTAAAGTCAATCTGGATGGCTTTTGCAGCAGTGGCAAAGCAGGCCATGGCGGCCCGATCACCGAACTGGGTAAAAGTGTCGCGGACATCCTCGCCGCGGGCGAGAGCGCCCCCACTTTCTTAAGCACCCTGCTGCCCACTCAAGCGCCTGAGAAAGGTGGCGAATTCAAGCCCGCATTCGAAGAGGCATTGGTACGCGGCAAGGTGCCTGAACAGGACACTGCCCTGTTTATTGCACTGGATGACCCGCTGGGAATGGTTGATGACTTGACCATGAACCTTGCTGGCAGGCTCATGGAACAGGGGCAGTTTGAGAGTCTGCATCAACAAAAACTGGAAAGTGCGATCGCCGTACAAAGACTATGCGGTTTCGATACCAATGCATTTACGCCGGACTCAATCAAGGATCCGATCAAGCGCCAAGAATACGCTGATGATCTCTATGGGCTTCTGGGCACCAATGATGAAATGGAGCGCGGCAAGGATCTTGTGAGTGGTGATCAAGCTGCGATGGTGGAAATCGGCTCGGCATCTGCGACGACTGCTGCCCAGGCTAAATTCAAAGCCAAATGGGGGAACTTGCCCGATCAGAAAAAATGGCAAGCCGCGCTTGAGGAATGGAATGCCAAGCGTTACTGGCGCGAAGATGTGCGCTTTGACGAGGTACAGAAATACCTGAGCAAGACCACCACCGAAGCACAACGGCTTCAAGACCATTGCAAGCGTAGCGAGCATGACTTGGTCAAATGGCTAGACCAACTAGGCCCCAGCGCCGAAGAGGTCTTCCATGATACCGCCGATGAAGAGCAAGCCTGCCTACTTCTTGAAACCGCTCATGCGCTCTACACCGTGCTGGCCAATGGAGAAAAAGGCCAGGAATGGTTATGTAAACAGGCCGAACGACCGAAAACCCTGTTCGGTATGGCGTTGTTCAACTTCAATCCGGAAGTCGCCAACCTGATCAAACAGGTGACACATAACTTCAGCACTACCGGTAACCTGGATGACCAAGGCCGCGAAAGTGATGGCAGCGCCGCGACATTGACGCCGACCTCAGCCAGCGACGCCACGAACATCGCCACCCGGATCGCTGAAATCAAAGCCGTCTTGGACCTTGAAGTTGTCAAAAACAGCAAGCTCTACAAGGCTATGAGCGATGCTGCCAAACAATCCATGACTACGTTAATCAAGGTCGCCAACAATAAAGCCAAGGATGCATGGCACGGCCTTAGCATCCTGCTATTACCAGCGATGAAAAAAGAAATCGCGCTGACACTCGCCATACCGCAGGTACTGATTTCCACAGAAATTTCCAGTGCGACACAACTTGCCTTCAATCCGACTTACCAGCGCGAATACCAAGCCTGGCAGATGAAGCTGATAACCTTGAACAACAAAATGTCGGGCGCCAAAGGCGTATTGTCCCGACCCGGTGCAGCTCACGATCAGCGCTCGGCGCGAATTTCCATGCAAGCTTTTGAAGAAGAACTTAAAAACTTGTTTTTGGCGCGCCCCAATCAACTCGTCGCAAAAGCATCGGGTAGCACTCGCCTGAGCGCAGGCGTGCCGAAAATCAACAATTGGCTAGCCGACCTTGGGCGTTCAGAGTTGGCTTCACAACTCAGAACTGCAGGGACCATGGAATATGTGACAAGTACGAAAAACTGGATGGGCCAGAACTTAGGCAATGCCTTACCGGCCTTGCTCGTCGGATTGAACGTGTGGAACGTCTACACCATCGCCAAACAGGCACAAAACGACGGCGATTTTACGAAAGCTGAATGGCGCAATTTTGGCTCCGCCGCTGCGTACGCGGCCAATGTAATTGCTGCATTGTGGGTTGGTCCGGCTTGGAGCCGGGCGGGAACAATGTCTGGTGAGATAGGTCGTAATACCTTCAAACTGGCTCAAGCGAGTTACTCTCAGTGGGTAGGCAACGCTAAGGCGGTAATCGAAGAAACCGGAAGTGGTAGCGCGAAAGTAGCAACTGCTAGTGAGATGGCAACACTTTCTAAAGGTCTGATTTTTCGAACCGTCACATGGGCTTTTTTTGGAGCAGTTGCGACTGGGATTGAGGCATTCCAGATTTCAGAAGATGTCGGCGGTGCCAGCAGCCAAGAAGAAAAGTTGCTGTTGTGGTCGAAATTCGGCGTAGTTTTGGGGATGTCTCTCGTCGCATCTGGTCAATTGGTGGGAGCTAGCCTTGGCTATTGGTTTGGATTTGCGTGGGTAATGTCCAATCCGGTTACCATCATTCTAGCTATTCTCGGAATCGCCTATTTGATGATCACAATGGCGGCCAATCGCTACAAGCGCGAAGGTTTGCGGCTTTGGCTATACCGTTGTAACTGGGGTCGTGGAGCCACTCCTGAGTGGCTCGGCGATGACGGTCACTCAAAGCAAATGCAAGACCTACTGGAAACGCTACAACGACCAAGCCTAGGAGGAAGGGCTTTGTACTTTGGCGGTGGTAGTACACCTAAGAAATGCTTGGGTTTCTGGGTACAAATCCTGTTTCCTAAAGCACTCGCGGGAAAAGAGGTGATGCTACAACCAGTAATGATCGAAAAAAATTACTTATCGAGCGACGAGATACAAATCACAAGCAATAATTTCTACGAACAATTCCTCAGTGGAAACTGGATAGATCCAAAATCATTCGGAAAGCTACCAAGCGGAGCTGGGTTAAAAAACCGCCCGTCAGACTTCATTTATACGAAAGACGAACAGCATTGCTTGTGGCAAGTGTGGATTGATACGCCCAAGGCCAATCCTGTGCTGGAAATGGGAGTCAAGTATCCTCCGGGAACATTCCAGCATAAAAGTGGAAGCGCTTATCTATTCAGGATAGCGCTGGAGTGGGCCACGAGTGAAGCAAACCGAATCAATGGAAAGTTCAGTGGAGAGTTAAAGGAAAAGGATAACAAGGCTTCAAGCTCAAAAAGCGGCGAGCCTTTAAAACTTTCGATTCCAAACTACACACTTAAAGAGCCGAACAATGCTAAAACTTAAAAGACAACCCACTCTTCCACCGCAACTTCAGTGGAAGCATTCAAACGAGCCAGAGCTATTAAGCTGGGCAATTAGAGCACGAAACTACAACATAGTTATTGCAAATTGCATGTTCGCATTTATGGCTGCAATGATACTCGCCGCCACCTTCTTTATGTATTCAGTCTATGAAGGAATGGAACAACCTTGGCGCACTTTATCCTGCATGTTTTTTTTCGCATTTATTTTATTCACGATTTCCTGCATGACTCATCAAAAAATGAATTTCGCCTATCGCTTCACAGATTCCGGTGTAGAGTACTGCGAGTGGAAAAACCCTTCGAAATGGCCACTGACAATTTTGAAATGGTTAACCGGAATCACGGCCATCATCGTTATAGCTTTATCAATGACTGACCCTGGATTTTTGATAGGAGCGCTGATTGGACCGGGTGGCATGGCGCTAACATATATCTTACTTGCCAACTCAAAGAAATATCAGGCCATCCATACTCAGTATCACCATTTGGAGTTTGAATGGAAAGACTTTACTCAACTGGCGATTGCAACCAATCGAGAAGTAGTGGATCTAAAATTCGTAAAATTTGATGAGCGACTTGGGCGAACTGTAAAATGGAGCCTTAATATTTTCTGCAAAAAACACCAGAAAGAAAACGTAGCTAATTTCATCAAACCACACCTACCCTCTAAAACTCCTTTTATAAAAACCAAGGTCAACGTTCCATTGAGCACTGACTGACAAACCTACCAATTTTTATCAATTTTAACATCAATGTAAATTATCAAATCATCAATGACAGTAAATTCCAGCAAGTCTCTAAATCTACCATCGCAACTCCGATGGCGCCATATCGACGAACCAGAAATATTAACGTGGACCATTCGTGCAAGAAACTACAATACATTCGTGGCTAATTGCATGTTTGCATTTATGGCTGCGTTCACGCTTGGCGGTTCTTTCATTATGTATTCGGTCTATGAAGGAATGAGCCAGCCATTGCGAACCTTATCCTGTGTATTTTTCTTCTTTTTCATATTATTTACAATTTCGTGCATGACTCACCAACGGGTGAGTTTTGCTTATCGTTTTACCAAGTCCGGAATTGAGTATTGCGAGTGGAAATCCCCCGCCAAATGGACATTGATTTTCGTTAAGTGGTTCGCCGGTGCAACTGCGATTATTTTCATCTTTTTGGCGACGATTGATCCAGTTTTTTTGATCGGAGCGATGATAGGCCCTGGAGGCATGGGATTGATGTATCTAGCGATGGCAAATTCTAAAAGCCATCAAAACTTGCACACCGAGTATCACCACCATTTTTTACAATGGAAAGAATTAAAAAAATTAATAATATCAACGAACAGAAACATGGTGGAACTTGAGTATGGCGTACCACAAAAAAATTCCAAGCACCTAGCATTAGGAAGCCTCTATGTTTTTTTTGACTCACAAAGAGAAGAAGCAATTGATATCATTAAATCCAATTTACTAACCGACACCACTTGTACAACAGAGAAAGTCGATATCTTAAATTAGAACATAATGAACTGAACAACCTTCTCTCAGAAAAAATCTACCCGCGTCACTTTTCATTGTTTACGCCCCCCAGAATAGTTACTAAAGGACACTAAAGGGAACGATACAAAAGGCATCTGATGGTTTGCTGGTTGAACAACCGCTGACGCAACCCCACTCTGCTCTGAAGACCGGTGAAAACGCCGGAATCGCGTTGAACAAAAGCACCGACGCGTGGATGCTCTACAGCGAAGTGCCATTGGGCAAAGACGCCTGCGAGCGCCTGAAAAAGAACGGTGAACGACGCAAGCGCATGCGTCAGATCGCCCTTACCGACATAGCCAAACGCCTATCGGCCAAACACTGCCCACCGCTCGAAAAAGCCCCGACACTGGTGGCCGAACTCATGCCGAAAGTACGCGAAAAAACCCTTGCGCATGAACATCAGAAGAACGGCGCAACTGACCGCGAAGGCGTGAAAGAACAACGCAAAACGGCGCAAGCCTCGCCTACTCAAGACAATATCAAAGCCTACTCCGCCAGCTCGGAATCTCTGCGCGAACGCGAACAGGCGGCCGGCACGCAACCACCGGGCGAGCCCGTGGTCGAGCCCGGGACTTGGAGCGCTAGCCCTTGGGAACTGGCACCTACGCAAGCCTGGCTGGACAAAGCCAAGAGCGAGTCGGCTCCGCTATATGCGGTGTTTGCTGCGCTGGATGATGATCTGGGAGTGTTGCGGGATATCGACCACGAACAGAACAAGGTCGAGGCAGAACACGAAGAGTGGGTAGCCGACAATAGCTTGCGCCAGACCATCGGCAGCTTTATCCGCAGCATGGTCACCGAAGACGGTGGCGAAGTTGCCAACCTGCTCAACTACCGGTATCGCGAACATAACCTGCAACTGACACCGGAACAGGGCGACACCCTGATCGACAGTCAGAAGCAGCTGAACACCTTGATGCTGGAAGAAACACGCATCAACCAACAACGCGGCCGACAGTATGGGCATGCCCAAGCAGATGGCCTGTTGGCTCAGGTTCGATCCCGTGAAGAAGCCGTACTGAACAAGGTGCGCAGCTTCATCCCAAGCGAATTGCATCAGGAAGCGCAACAGGTCGTGCGGGATTATCGCCAGGAAAAAGTCAGCAATCTGGAAGGTGGCGGCGGAACCAAGGTTGGTGAATACATCGACTTGGCGAGCATGGACCATTGGCTGGATCAGGAAGCGCCGCAGCACTTCAAACAGGTCGAAAAACGCCATCAGTTGCTGTACGCCGATCGCAAAACCTACCTGCCACGCAACGACAGTGGTACTTGGTTTGTCGACCAGAGCAGCGAAGAACACCTCACTTGGCTTGAAAGTTTGACGGTCGCCTGCCTCAGTGCGCAGTGCAGCCGTAGCGAAGGCGCCAAACAGTTTGCCGATTACGTGAGCAGCGATGACCCCGGCTTGCTGCGTCTGGTGTTCCAGGCGTGGAGTCCGAGCCTGGAAGCGGCGGTGAACAACACTTCACGCCTCAACGAACTGGTCACGGCGCTCAGTCTGGAAAACCTTGCCGACTCCCGCGCAGCCGCACTCAAGATTCTGGACGCGGACACCCTGCGCAATATCGAGCGGTTAGCGAGCAATCTGGAAGGTGCCTGGACGGCGACCATGACCCGCCTCGGCGCCTCTTTGATTCATGCAAGCAAAGGCACGGCGATGGCAATGGGATTATTCCTGGTCATCCGCCTCGGCGATAACACCCGTCTTGTGCAGAGCGTAGAGAACGGTATCAAGGTCTGGCGCTTGGTCGGCCAGAACGCTGAAGCCCTCAGCCAATGGACCCGAAGCACCGCCCAGGCCATCAGCCTCGGTCGCGTCAACGGCATCGTCAACGCACCCTCGATCAAAGCCTCGGGTGGCCTACTGCCGCTGGCGGCGCTGGTGGTCAACATTCTCAACGCCGGCACCTATGCAGGACAGGCAGCGGCGCTGGAAGGCAGCGATGCGCAACGGCAGGCGGATAGCATGTCAGCGTATTTGTACGCAGGGGCAGCGTTGGGGGCGGTGATTCAGAATTGGGTGATTTTGGGGAAGGGGATGAATGAGGTTAGCTTAGCTAAAGGCCAGCTCTCTTTCACTGCGCCAACTCTGACTTTATTCGGGGGAATCGTGGGAGCACTATCATTCGGAGCCGCTCTCAGTGAATACAGATCACTGCAAACTCAAATAGAAGCGTCTCAGAGCAACGTTGATCCTTGGCTAAAAGTGAAAAATTTGGCCGTTACTGGGCAAATCGCAGTTTATGGGGCTCAAGGATTGCTCGGTTTAAGCCTTACCGACATGCGATTAGCTAACGTAATAAGTACTCCAGTCGCAATTCGCCGCTTCCGCTTGGGAATGGGCCCAGTCAACTTGCTGCTGCTCGCGTTAGGAAGTCTGTATCTTTTCGCTTGGCTCCGCCAAGCCAGTCCTTTACAAAGCTACCTTGCGAATTGCTGCTGGTCGCACCGCCGGGCAAGTGCCAACAAAACTATTGCGCCCCAGGCGCAACTGGACGAAATCAACGAACTGATGGTGATGCTGTACCAGCCTCGGCTGGCAATGGAAACCAGGGAAGTACGCATCAGCGGTTCTCTGGGCGATACCATCACCCAAGACGGTATTAGCCAACTGACCATTGATCTGCCAGGAGCCGCTCCGGGAGCTGCACAAATCGATCTATCCATGAGTGGCAATTTGACCCCTGTCTCGGCCGGATTCGGGACTGGTACGCGAGGTACTCCCACAGATCTAGGTGCCACTTGGCTGAACGCCAGCCGGTGTAGTTGGATACCAGTGGACGCAGGCCAGGGTTTGCGCCTGAGCGGGAGTTTCCCACAGCCCCTCACCCGTTTGTCCTTGCGACTGTGCTATCTCAGCCCGGTGGCACTACTTGCCGGTGTAGGTGCTACCATCGGCGGCTCAAAGGGCCAAGCCTATACCCTATCGCCTAATGGCGGGTTATTGAGCCCAGATGGTGAAATCATTATTTTACGTCCAGGAGAGCCAACCCCTGAGCTTGACCGGGCCAGCATCCACCGACTAGGGCCACAACAAAATTCGCGTTATTTGAACCCCAAGGATAAGGCATGAACTCAGCCAAACTCGGTAGCCGCAACGGACCGCTCTCACGAGAGGATTACCTGGCACCACTGGCCGTTCCGACAGGACAAACGCCCAAGGATGTCCTCAACACGATCTGGCGCAAGAACGAGGTATTTCTTGACATTGGCTCCTACAGCATTGGCTCTTTCGTCATGGTGCTTTGGCCCGTACTGCTTATTTTTATATGGTTGACCCAGGCAGTGGGTTTTGACGGATTGAATGCTGCTTACTGGTATGGGTTCATGTGTTTCTGTGGGATGCCAATTTTTTTTTCATCTACATGTTGAGCCGCCCGGTCCCTCTCCCTGTTCGCTTCAACCGCCAGCGCCGAGAGGTCTGCGTGCCATTCGATGACGGCCGTTACTGGATCGTCCCCTGGGAACAGGTCACCGCCCAAGCAATAGCAATGGACTCTGTCGGCCAACACGGCAAAACAACTCAAGGTCTATTGGTGGTGGGCTTTCGCAATCCCGATCCCGATGCACCCGAAAAAGAACGAGACTTCAGCTTGGGATTCAGTTGCGGTGGCGGCGAAACGGCCATGTGTCTGTGGGAGTGCATGCGCAGCTACATGGAGGTTGGGCCGGAAGCCGTTCCGAAGTGCAATTTTGAGGGTGAGAACAGCCAAAAAGGCTTGATCGGCTGGACCATTAGTATTTTGTTCGACGCATTGAAATCCGCAGCCAAGGGAGACTTTAAATCTGCAATTAAAGATGTTTTCTTCACTGTCTTTTTAGGTGCTCCTTTGGGGTTTTATTTGCAAGAACGCAAGCTGGTTCCGCCACCTGACTTGAACGCCCCGGCTATAAAAGAATGGTCGAAACCACTGCCGGCTGAGCAGTGGGCCAAACGCTCTCCTGAGTTGGCAGCAGCTATCGCCAAGCGTGAGGAGGAACTGGAGAACAAACCACAATCCGCATGACCCGAAAGCAAGAAATCCAGCTATTTGAAAGCCAAGGATAAGGCATGACATCAGCCATACCCCGCAGCCGCAAGGGACCACTCTCCCCCGGTGTCAGGATAGTTTTCGCCTCTCCGGTTTTTCCAAAAAAAGCATATCGGGGGCGGAAAGAGACTGGTCGTGCCGTACTATTCACCTGAACGCAGAGCCGCATTACTTAAGATGCTGCTTCCCCCGCTGAACCTGTCGATGGCCGAGGTTTCCCGGCGCGAAGGGGTCAGCGAAATGTCTTTGTCCAACTGGCGCAAGCAGCTCAGTTCTGAAGGAAATGCAGTGTCTGAAAACAAGCCGTTGACCGAGAACGGTATACAATCGCGGAAGGCCAAATTTGTATCGTCATGTGCAGATATCACTACTAAGAATCAAGCCCCACCGCCTGCCCCACACCTCTGACAATCATATCCACCTCCCGCTCATCAATCGTCAGCGGCGGCAGCAGCCGTATGGTCTTGCCGCGCGTGACGTTGATCAGCAGCCCGTGATCGCGCGCAGCGATCAATGTCAGATCGCGAATCGGCTGTTTCAGTTCGATACCGATCATCAAGCCCTGCCCTCGAATGGCCAGCACATTGGGGTTGTCCGCCAGCTCTGCGCGTAACCGAGTCAGCAGCCGCTCGCCCTGAATACGGGCGTTCTCCAGTAACCCCTGTTCTTCGATGATATCCAGCACCGTGCAAGCAACACGGCAAGCCAACGGATTACCGCCAAACGTGCTGCCATGGCTGCCCGGGGTGAATAGATCTGCCGCCCGGCCCCGGGCCAGGCAAGCGCCAATCGGCACGCCATTGCCCAAGCCTTTTGCCAGCGTCATGACGTCCGGAACGATGCCCTCATGCTGAAAAGCAAACCACTGGCCGGTGCGGCCGATGCCTGTCTGAATCTCATCGAGCATCAGCAGCCAGGCGTGGTTATTACAGATTTCGCGCAGGGCCTTGAGGTAACCGGGTGGCGCGAGTTGTACGCCACTCTCGCCTTGAATCGGCTCGACCAGAATCGCCACGATCCGCTCGCCGTGCTTGCGCTGAATGTGCTCCAGTGCCGCCAGATCACCGAACGGCACTTTGACGAAATCCCCCGGCAATTCATTGAAGCCCAGGCGCACTGCCGGGCCATCGCTGGCGGACAACGTGCCGAGAGTGCGGCCATGGAAAGCGTTGGCCATCACCACCACCAGCGGCTGCTCGATACCTTTGCGCCAGCCATACAACCGCGCGAGTTTCAACGCCGTCTCGTTGGCCTCGGCGCCAGAGTTATTGAAGAACGCCCGCTCCATTCCCGACAGCTCCGTCAGCCGTTTTGCAAGCTGTTGCTGCCAGTCGATGCTGTACAGGTTGGAGGTGTGCAGCAGCAGACCGGCCTGCTCGCTGATCGCCGAAACGATCCGTGGATGCGAGTGGCCGACATTGGTCACCGCCACACCAGCGACCGCATCCAGATACTCGCGGCCGGCCTGATCCCACAGTCGGGTGCCCAGTCCTTTAGTGAAACTCAGGGCCAGTGGTTGGTAGGTGTTCATCAGGGCGGCGGTCATGACTTCAAACTCCAGTGAAGGTCGGTGTGTTTGCAGTATGGTTAGCCACCAGAACTGGATAAACTCGGTAAAACTTAAATCATTTAAAAGCAGAGCTTGATAATGGATCTGTTCCAGTCGATGAGCGTCTACGTCAAAGTCGTCGAAGCGGGGAGCATGACGGCTGCCGCGTTGCAGTGCGACATGTCGACGACGATGGTCGGCAATCATCTGCGAGCACTGGAGCAACGGCTCGGCGTACAACTGCTGCAACGCACCACCCGGCGCCAGCGACTGACCGAGTTCGGCAGCGTTTACTACCAGCGTTGCCTGGATGTGTTGGGGCTGGTGGCGGACTCCGAGCGTCTCGCCGAACAAGCCCTTGATGAACCCCGAGGCTTGCTGCGCATCACTGCACCGTTGACGTTCGGCGTCGAACGACTGGCGCCTGCGCTCAGCGAGTTTTCCCTGCAATACCCGCAGGTCAAAATGGACGTGGTGCTGACCAACAGCCGTCCGGATCTACTGGAGAGTGGCCTCGATGTGGCCCTTCGTCTGGGCCATTTCGAGCAATCGAACCTGATCGCCCGCCCCTTGATCGATTACACCCTGACCGTGTGCGCTTCAGCGGACTATGTTGCCCGACGCGGCATGCCGAAAACCCCTGAAGATTTGCAGCAACACGACTGCCTGTCGTTCGCCTACCCCGCCGGCGATGACTGGCAATCGGTGGAAAAACGTTGGCGCCTCAGCGGCCCGGACGGCGAAATCATGGTCGACGTCAGCGGGCCGATGCTGATCAACAGCTCCGCCGGCCTGCATCAGGCGGCCCGCACCGGCATGGGCATCGTGATGCTGCCCGATGCTTTGGTGGAGCAGGATCTGCGCGATGGCAGACTGGTGACGGTGATGCCCGAGTACCAACCGCCCAGCCGCCCATTGCATCTGCTGTATGCCCCGGATCGCTATCGCCTGCCCAAGCTGCGGCGCTTCGTCGAATTCGCGATGCAGGCATGGGGCAGACCCTGATTCCTGGCACCATCAACCAACGTTCAAATCACCCCGACAAGGAGTCGAACAACCCGATGAACAACAACCTGACCGTACGCGATCTGATGCCCGCCGAAGTGGAGGCAACAAGGCTGTTCCTCGGACAGCATGGCTGGGGCCATCGAACGGGTTCCAGCGAGCACTTTGCCCAGTTGATCGAAAACTCCCAACGCACCGCTGTCGCACTGCACGACGGGCAAATCATCGGCTTCGCGCGAGGCATTACCGACGGTTTGTCGAACGGTTACCTGTCGATGGTCGTGGTTGACGACCAGCACCGACGCAAAGGTGTTGGCCGGGCACTGGTCGAACACGTGATGGGCGACAATCCCGACATCACCTGGATGCTGCGGGCCGGTCGGGAAAGCGCAGAGGCTTTTTTTGCCAGCCTTGGGTTTGAGGCCTCGCTGATTGCCATGGAGCGCCCGCGATTGAAATAACCGTCAAGCACGATGACAACGGCTATGATTCTCCTTTTTCCAGCACGGATGCTGCGCGATGCTCGCCATTTTGCAAAACACCCCGCTGTGGGTTTATGTGGTTTTCCTGATCCTGATGTATTACGGCCTGAAGGCGCGCAGGCCTCAGTACGAAAGCCGGTTTTCGCTACTGTCGACGCCACTGGCGCTGCTGGTCTGGTCGCTGTTTTCGCTGAACCTGTCGGTTGATCCCGGTTTTACGCTGGGCGGCTGGTTTATCGCTTTGACCCTCGGCGCCCTGTCGGCATGGCTGATTTTTCCCCGCGAGGGCGTGAAGCTCGACGACCCGGAAACCGGATTGGTCGTGCCGGGCACCTGGAAAGCGCTGATGTTGTTGCTGCTGTTTTTTGCGGTGAACTACTACTTCGGCTATCAGGATGACGTGCACCCGGAACACAGCACGGCTGCGGACATGTTGTTGCTCAAGGCCGCAGCGTCCGGTTTTGTCTGCGGACTGATCAGCACCCGCTCGCTGAAGTTCTATTGGCTGCTGCGAACGCTTCAGGCACAACGCCCGTCTTTGGGCGCTCAATGATTCAGGAACCGCTCTTTACCAACACCGGTTTCTCCTGATAACGCTCCCCGAACAACTGCTTCAACTGCGCCACTTTCGGCATGTCGTTGATCACGATGTACGGGTAGCTCGGGTGCTCGGTCAGGAAGTCCTGGTGATAGTCCTCCGCCGGGTAGAAGCCGTTGTAGCTTTCCAGCTTGGTGACGATGGGTTTGCTGAAGGCATGGGTCGCGTCGAGTTGAGTGATGTAGGCCTGCGCGACTTTTTGCTGATCCGCGTTGATCGGGAACAATGCCGAACGGTATTGGGTGCCGCTGTCCGGGCCTTGGCGGTTGAGTTCGGTCGGGTTGTGCGCCACCGAGAAGTAGATCTGCAACAGGCTGCCATAGCTGACCTGCGTCGGATCGAAGGTGACTTGCACCGATTCTGCGTGGCCGGTATCGCCGCCGCTGACTCGCTCGTATTCAGCGGTATTGGCCGCGCCACCGGCGTATCCCGAAACCGCTTTCTGCACGCCTTTTACATGCTGAAAAACACCCTGAACGCCCCAGAAACAACCGCCCGCGAATACAGCGGTTTCACTGTGAGCCTGTGTGACTTCGTCGAGGGTGGGCGGTGGAATGACCACCGCGTCTTCGCCGCCAAAGGAGAAGGCTGAACATTGGCCGATCACCCCGGCCACCGCGACACCCAACAACACTCGACGCCAGCTCATTTGATTTTTCATGTCCGTGACTCCTGATCAACCGAAGGTAAAGGCGTAGGCCGACACGCCGGGGTCGAGAAATTCGATGCTGAAAGTTCGATCCTTCACGCCGCCGGACTGGCGCACCAACTGATACAAGCGCTGTTCAGTGACCTGGCCAGAGCCATCCGGGGAGACATCGACGCCGTGCGCTTGACCCGGTGCCTGACCATCAATCGACACTTTGAAACGCACCGGTTTGCCATCCGCACCCGGCCCGAGCACCAGATGCAGGTCGCGGGCATGGAAGCGGTAAACGATGCGGCTGGCCGTTGCACCGGCAGTGGCGCGTTCGGCACCGACGTTCCATTGGCCGCCGAGACTCCAGTCATTCAGGGCCAGATGGGGCGGTGGGGTGTAGGCCGAAACTTTGTCTGGAACAACGCTGAGTTGCGGCACGAAATGTTCTGCACGCTGGTAACCGATATACGTTTCCGGCGATTGCACTTCGTTCATGTCCGGCGCCTGTTGCACGCCTTTGGCGTCGGCATTGATCAAACCATCGGCGACGGTTTTCGAACCGGCTTCACGCAACAGTTGCTGAATGACGCGTTCCGACTCGGCGTAAGCCCCTTCGCCAAAGTGGTGGTAACGAATCCGTCCCTGAGCGTCAGCAAAGTAATGTGCGGGCCAGTATTCGTTGTTGAAGGCGCGCCAGATCTTGTAGTCGTTATCGATGGCCACCGGGTAGTTGATGCCCAGCTCCTTCATGGCTTTGGTGACATTGCCGACATCGCGCTCGAAGGCGAATTCCGGCGCGTGTACGCCGATGACCACCAAGCCTTGATCGCGATACTTTTCAGCCCAGGCTTTGACGTAGGGCAGCGTGCGCAGGCAGTTGATGCAGGAGTAGGTCCAGAAATCCACCAGCACCACTTTGCCCTTCAATGCCTGAGCGTCCAAGGGCGGCGAGTTGAGCCATTGCACTGCGCCATCGAGCGGCGGCAACCGGCCTTCGACCGGTAAGGTTGCCGGGGCCTTTGCGGCCATTTTCATCGCGCCACCGGTGGCCATCATGCTGCCGTTGGCCGCGTCATCTTGCGCCGGAATCTGCGCCATCATCGTGCCGTTCGGGCTTGCAGGTTTGCCCGACAGTTTGCCGACCAAAGCCTGTTCCAATCCGCCAGTGGATGCCGTTGAAAGCCGCGCGAGAATTCCGGTATCCAGCCCCAGCGCAATCGCCGCCACGCCGGCCAGCATCAGCGCGCCCAGGCCTCGACGGATCCACTCACCGGTGCCGATCGAGCGCTTCATCAGCGCAAACACCTTAGCGCCCAGCAGGAGAGCGGCCGCCAGCGAGGTGGCGGCCCCCGCCGCGTAGGCGAGCAACAACAGCGTGGTGGCGATGCTTGCCCCTTGCAGCGCGGCGCCGGTCAGAATCAGCCCCAGAATGGGGCCTGCGCAGGGTGCCCAGAGCAGCCCCGTGGCAACGCCGATCAGAAACGAAGCGCCGGGACGCGGGCGATTGTCCTGGCCGGCAGCCTCTGACAGACGACTGCCGGCCGAAACCAGCGGACGGGTCAGACGTTCGGCCACTCGCGGCAGCAGCAACGTCAGTCCGAACAGTGCAACGAACAGCAACGCGAGCCAGCGACCGTACTGATTGACTTGCACCACCCAACCGCCGCCCACCGCCGCCAACGAGGCGACGAGCGCAAAGGTGACCGCCATCCCCGCCAGCAGCGGCAAGCCACTCTTGATAAACGGCTGCCCGGTGCGAGCGAAGACAAAAGGCAGAACCGGCAGGATGCAAGGGCTGACGATCGTCAGCACACCACCGAGATAAGCGAGAACCAAGAGCCACATAGTGTCGTCCTGTTTGAAGTGAAGAGCGCAAACGTGCCATGGCTCAGGCCGCCACAGCGTTGAAGGTCATCGCCAGGCCATTCATGCAGTAACGCAGCCCGGTGGGTTGCGGCCCGTCATCGAAAACATGTCCCAAATGACCGCCACAGCGTCGACAGTGAACCTCTTCGCGAGCCATCCCGAAGGAGCGGTCCTGGCGCGTGGCCACGGCCTGTTCAAGCGGTGCCCAGAAACTGGGCCAACCGGTGTGGCTGTCGAACTTGGTCGCGGATGAAAACAGCGCCAGATCGCACCCGGCACAGGCAAAGGTGCCCGCGCGATGTTCATTGTTCAGAGGGCTGGTGTAGGCGCGTTCGGTGCCTTCTTCACGCAGGATCCGGTACTGCTCGTCAGTCAGGATCGAGTGCCATTCGCTGTCGCTGTGAGTCACTTCAAAGGCTTCATCAGCCTGTGCCTCGCTGATCAGCGGTACGTCAGTCGACAATTTTGGCAATACACCGATTACCAGGGCTGCAAGCCCCAGCCCGCCGCCCGCTACGAGAATCTGCCGCCGTGAAAACATGGCCGTCTCCAAAATTTCAGGTACCTGTCTTGGAACACAGCCTAGGCTTGGGTTGATCGCCAAATCCTCACGGGAAGTTAACGAATTCGTGATAACTCGCCTTGAGGAAAACCCGCACAATGCGCTCATTGCGCCGAAGGATTGAGCTCCATGGAACAAACCAAACGCATCCTGGTGGTCGAGGATGACCAACACATCGCCGACCTGATCTGCCTGCATCTGCGCGATGAGCAATACGACGTTGTACACAGCGCCGACGGCGATGAGGGCATGCGCCTGCTGGAGCGAGGGCACTGGGATGCGCTGGTCCTCGACCTGATGCTGCCGGGCGTCGACGGTCTGGAAATCTGCCGCCGCGCCCGGGCCATGGCGCGCTACACACCGATCATCATCACCAGCGCCCGCTCCAGCGAATTGCACCGCATTCTTGGCCTGGAACTGGGCGCCGACGACTACCTCGCCAAACCGTTCTCGATGCTGGAGCTGGTCGCGCGGGTCAAAGCCCTGCTGCGCCGGGTCGATGCCATGGCGCGCAACCTGAAAATGGATGCCGGTAGCCTGAGCCTCGACGGCCTGAGCATCGACCCGATCACCCGCGAAGTCACCCTCGATGCTCAGCGACTGGACCTCACGCCACGGGAGTTCGATTTGCTGTATTTCTTCGCCCGGCAACCGGGCAAAGTGTTTTCGCGCATGGACCTGCTCAACGCCGTGTGGGGTTACAGCCACGAAGGTTACGAACACACCGTCAACACCCACATCAATCGCCTGCGGGCGAAGATCGAAAAAGACCCGGCGCAACCCTCGCGCATCCTCACCGTGTGGGGCCGCGGTTATAAGTTCGGTATCGAGCAGCCATGAAACTGACCCTGACGCAGCGCCTCTCGCTGGTATTCGCCGTGTTGTTGCTGGTGTGCGGTGGTACATCGGCATGGCTGCAAGTGCGTTCCAGCCAGATGCATGAGCTGGAGGTGGTGCAAGGGCTGTCGCGGGATCTGGCGCGCCACATCGCCCATGACACGGTACTGATGGACAGCAACGGTTTGATGCCTGGCGCCGTGCGGGAACTGTTCAGCCAACTGATGCTGGTCAACCCGAGTGTCGAGGTGTATCTGCTCGATACCCAGGGACGCATTGTCGGTAACGCGGCGCCCGAGGGCCGGATGCGGCGAGACAACGTCGACCTCGCGCCGATCCGCCAACTGCTCAACGGCCAGCCACTGCCAATCCTCGGCGATGACCCGCGCAGCGTCGATGGGCGCAAGGTCTTCAGCGCCGCGCCATTGCAGGTCAATGGCAAAGCCGCCGGCTATCTGTACGTGGTGTTGCTCAGCGAAGAACACGACCGTTTCGCCGAACGCGGCGCCACCAGCGCCGCGCTGAACACGGCGTTGCTGTCTATCGCCGTGGTCGCGTTGCTGTGCCTGATTGCCGGTCTCACAGCGTTCAACCTGATCACCCGGCCACTGCGACGGTTGACCGATACCGTCAGCCGCTTCGACATCGACGGTGCGCCGCCCCCCTTGCCCGCCACGTCGACACCGGTGGACAAAAGCACTGATGCGGATGAGATCGCCATACTCGATGCCACCTTCCGGCACATGCAAAACCGTCTCGGTGAGCAGTGGCGTTCATTGACTCGTCAGGATCAGGAGCGCCGCGAACTGGTGGCCAATATTTCCCACGACCTGCGCACACCATTGGCCTCGCTGCATGGCTATCTGGAAACCCTGTCGCTCAAGGACGCCACGCTGTCCCCCGAAGATCGGCGGCGTTACCTGGGCATCGCCCTCGATCAAAGCCGCAAGGTCGGCGGGCTGGCGCAATCGCTGCTGGAACTGGTGCGCCTGGAACACGGTTTTGTGCAGCCGGTGCTGGAGCGCTTTTCCCTGATCGATCTGGTGCAGGACATCTTCCAGAAATTCGAACTCAGCGCCGAAGCGCGGCAGGTCGAACTCAAGGCCGGTTTCGTACCGAACCTGCCCACCGTCTGGGCTGACCTGGGACTGATCGAACGGGTGCTGACCAATCTGGTGGACAACGCTTTGCGCCATACCCCTCAGGGTGGCGAGATCGAACTCGACCTGAAGTTCCAGGGCTCAGGCGTCGACGTGACCGTGAGCGACACCGGCCCCGGCATCGCGCCCGAACTGCGCGAAGGTTTGTTCCTGCGCCCGTTCAATATCGGCGGCTCACGACGCGACGGTGGCTTGGGACTGCGCATCGTGCACCGCATCCTGCAACTGCATGGCCGCCAGATTCAGTTGGTGGACGTCACCGGACGCGGTGCGACGTTCCACTTTTCCTTGCCGGTCGATCAGCAAACCGCCGAGCAATGGCTGGCGCAGTCGATGAATCGTAACCACGCGGACAAATAGTTGAGACCATCGGCCCGTTGCTCCGTGACAACGCCGCCCTGCTCCCCTAAATTAGGCGGCCTGAAAAAGACCTCGCGCTTTCTCATCTCAACTCAAGTTAAAAAGTAGTGAAATTTCAATGTCCGATTTCAACACCGCTGAATCCGTAGTCACCGAATCGTCCAAAGCGGAATACGAAAACTCCATCAATCTTTCACAACACCTTCCACAAGCCAAAATCATCAGCGAGATGGTGCTGGACGCGTTTCAGTCGAGCCGCGAGAGCGACCAGATCCGCGAGCTGCGCACCGCGATCCGTCAGGCTCACGACAGCTTCGATGACGACAAGGCCTACGAGCTGATGGGCGAACTCAAGCGCCTGAAGGACGCCGAGGCCGCCGACATCGCCGCCCTCGAAGACCTGAGCAGCCAGTTTTCGATCAGCCGCATCCTGTCCAGCTTCAAGGACGATCCGGCGTTTCAGGAAATCGTCTACGGCCTCGCCCTCAAAGTGCTGAACCAGACGCATCAGGCCATCAGCAACCCGAGTGGCGGCAAGAGCAAAGCCGCGCGCGCCAGGAAAGAAGTCGAAATTTTCACCATCAGCAAGGACGGCATCAGTGTGACCCTGCCGCTGCGCACACCACGCTCGCGCCTGAACGTTGACCGTGAAGCGCTGGAGTTCCTGGGTTTCACCTTCGTCGGTGAAGGTGAAGAAGCCGAACTCGATGGCGAAACCTTCGTCGACAACGCCGGCACCGAACACGCCGTCAACCGCAAGAACATCATCACCGCTCTGCAACAGCAGACCGCGTTCGATGGCTACAGCATCGCCGCGCAGTAATACGGCAACGCTTGCGAAAAAGCCCCGCACTGAGATTCAGGCGGGGCTTTTTGTTGTCCGGCGCGCAGGTTATGCGTCCGAGTGCAACGCGGCAATCATGTCGACCTCAATCGCCGCGTTCTTGGGCAACTGATAGACACCGACCGTGGTGCGTGTATGCCGGCCGGCATCACCGAGCACGTGACTGAACACATCGGATGCACCGTTGGCCACTTCGCTCAGGTCAACAAAGTCCGCCGTGGACTTCACGTACACCGTGACCCGCAACAACGCCTTGATCTTGTCCAGCGACCCTACCGCATCGACGATCAGCGCCAGGCAACGCATCGCACTGATGCTCGCGGCGGCTTGTGCATCCTCAAGCGTCAACTCCAGGCCAACCCGACCGGGGTACTGAATCTTGCCGTTAGTACGCGGCACCATGCCGCTGATGTACAGCTCATCATGATGACGGATCAGCGGCGCGTAATTACCGCCGGCAGTGTTCTCGCCGTAGATGTCGTAGTTGAGCGCTTGTGCCAGGCCAATGAAGCGTTCGTCGCAGGTCATCCTCTCGGTCATTTCGCCCAGCCTTTTGATTGATGCGTGAATAACAGTCGAAGACCTGCGCAATGGCCTGGCGCTATCACTGTCATGGTTGGATCCAAATCTAGGGGTTTTGGACTCCAGTCGCAACCCTCACTCTCTCCCGGAAGTAATGGGTTGGGGTGAGGGGACCTTACGACGAGCAACAAAAAACCCCGCACATCTCTCGATGGCGGGGTTTCTTGTACAACCTGTAAACCTTACGGCGCGTACGTCAGCAACAGCTCGCTCGGCACCTTGAAGTCCAGGGACATCATGACGCTCAACGCGGTGATGGTGAAGATCGAGAACACAAACAGCTTGCGTGCCCAGACCGTGTCATCCACCGCTTTGTAGCCGGTCCAGGCCATGTACAACCAGTACATGCCCATGGCCGCGGCAACGGCGAGGTAGCTCATGCCGGCATAGCCGCTGAAGGTCAGCATCAAGGTCGCCACGAGGAACGCCAGGATGTAGAGCAGGATGTGCTTCTTGGCCACTTGAATTCCGCGCTTGACCGGCAACACCGGAATCGATGCGGCCAGGTAATCGTTGAAGCGGAAGATCGCGATGGCGTAGGAATGCGGCATCTGCCACAGGCTGAACATCACCAGCAGCGTCAGTGCGGCCATGTCGAAGCTGTTGGTCACAGCAACATAGCCAATCACCGGCGGCATCGCGCCCGACAGACTGCCCACCAGCGTGCCGTGAACCGACTTGCGCTTGAGGTACAGGCTGTAGAAGCCGACGTAGATCACGAAGCCGATGACCGCGAACAAAGCGGCCAACGGGTTGGCCACCTTGTACAACAATGCAACGCCGAGAACACCCAGGATAGTCGCGTAGACAAGGGCCAGTTTCAGGGAGATCAAGCCCTGGACCAGCACCCGGTTCTTGGTGCGTTCCATCTTCAGGTCGATGTCGCGGTCGATGCAGTTGTTGAACACGCAACCGGAGGCGACAACCAGGGAAGTGCCGATCATGGCGGCCAGAAACACCGCCAGATCTACATGCCCTTTCGAGGCCAGGAAGAACCCGCCTGCCACAGAAAGCACGTTACCGAAAATGATCCCCGGTTTGGTGATTTGGATAAAGTGCTTGAGCGACATCGGGTCTTACCTCACTTCGCCATCATGTAGGTGTGGATGCTGAACATGATCCACAGCGACAGGCCAACCAGCAGCACGATCACGATCGCGGCGAACACGAAGGCAATCACGTTGTTACGTTGCGCAGCCGAACGATCCAGGTGCAGGAAGTACACGAGGTGGACAACCACTTGAATCACGGCGAAAGCCAGAACGATCATCAGCGTGATCGACTTCGGCAGCGACGGGTACATCACCAGCGCAAACGGAATCGCCGTCAGGATCACCGACAGGATAAAGCCGATTGCGTAGGACTTGACGCTGCCGTGGCTGTCGTCGTGGCTGTCATGGGAGTGTGCGTTAGCCATTACAGGGTCCCCATCAGGTAAACAACGGTGAATACGCAGATCCACACCACGTCCAGGAAGTGCCAGAACAGGCTCAGGCAGCTCAGACGGGTCTTGTTG
>NZ_JBIUWN010000081.1:24051-25460 GCF_044743485.1 Pseudomonas sp. NPDC087614
GTCTGATCTGGATGGGCATCATGATGTACCAGGTCAACAAGCACGGCCTGACGGGTCTTGTTGGTCGCCGTCAGGCCGTGCTTGTTGACCTGGTACATCATGATGCCCATCCAGATCAGACCCGCGGAAACGTGCAGACCGTGAGTACCGACCAGGGTGAAGAACGCGGACAGGAAGCCCGAACGGCTAGGACCGAAGCCCTCGGAGATCAGCAGGTGGAACTCGTTGATCTCCATGGCGATAAAGCCAGCGCCGAGCAGGAAGGTCATGAACAGCCAACCCAGAACCTGCTGCTTTTTACCTTTGTACAACGCCAGCATGGCGAAGCCGTAGGTGATCGAACTGAACAACAGCAGAGCGGTTTCGCCCAGCACGTAGGGCAGTTCGAAGATGTCGTGGCCGGCTGGGCCACCGGCAACGTTGTTTACCAGTACCGCGTACACCGCGAAGATCGACGCAAACAGAATGCAGTCGGTCATCAGGTAGAGCCAGAAACCGTATACGGTCATCTCGCCCGAATCGTGGTGATGGTCATCGTGCCCATGGTCACCATGGGCGTGTCCAGCATTGGTCACTAAATTCGACATGGTTTAAGCCTGTTCCAACGAGGTTTCAACACGGGTGGCGGAAGCCGGGATTTTCCCTGCCGCAACCAGACGCTTGTGCTGCTCGGCTTCGATGCGCTCGATCGTTTCAACCGGAACCATATAGCCCTGGTCGTCACGCGCAGCGTGGATCACGAAGTACACGACAGTGCCGACCAGACTTGCGATCGCCAGCCACCAGATGTGCCAGATCATCGCGAAACCGAACACGGTCAGCAGTGCGCCCATCACCACGCCAGTGGCGGTGTTGTTCGGCATGTGGATCGGCTCGTACTTGGCCGGAGCCTGGTACGCGGTACCGTTTTCCTTGGCTTCGGTGAACGGGTCGATGCAGTCAGCCTTAGGCAGCACAGCGAAGTTGTAGAACGGCGGTGGCGACGAGGTCGACCATTCCAGCGTGTGGCCATTCCACGGGTCACCGTGATCGCACACGTTCTCTGGCTTGTTACGGTCACGCACGCTGACGTACAGCTGGATCAGTTGACAGGCGATACCGACAGCGATCATCACCGCGCCGAACATGGCAACGTACAGGTACGGCACCCACTCAGGGTTGGTGGTGGCGTTCAGACGACGGGTCATGCCCATGAAGCCCAGTGCATAGAGCGGCATGAACGCGACGAAGAAGCCCGAGATCCAGAACCAGAACGCTGCTTTACCCCAGCCTTCGTGCAGCTTGAAGCCGAACGCTTTCGGGAAGTAGAAGCCGAAACCGGCGATGTAACCGAATACCGCACCGCCGATGATCACGTTGTGGAAGTGCGCGATCACGAACAGGCTGTTGTGCAGAACGAAGTCAGCACC
>NZ_JBIUWN010000082.1:0-14066 GCF_044743485.1 Pseudomonas sp. NPDC087614
GGGGGCGCCGTCGGCCGCCTCCCCCCCCCCCACACACACCTCCCCACTACCCTACTCCGCGCCGCTCTGTGCTGCCTGTGTTTGCGGCACCGGGCCCGGCCGGTGCCCCACCCCCCGGTGGCCATGGCCAACTGGGTACGCATCATGATCGCGTCGGCAAAGCCGCGCAGCAGCATGACCATGGCAACGACGATGTACATCACGCCGATTTTCTTGTGGTCGACCGACGTCAGCCACTCGGTCCACAAGTACGTCCACTTCTTGAAGTAGGTGATTGCAGCGAACAGCGCCAGACCACCGAGGGCGATCATGGCGATGGTCACCATCACGATCGGCTCGTGGAATGGGACTGCTTCCCAACTTAATTTACCAAACATCGTTTACTCCTCTGCCCCGGCAGCTGAATGCGAACTCGAGTCAATATCCGTGGCCGCCACTTCTTTCTCTTTCTTCTCGTGCTTCAGCGGCTTGCCCGGCTTCATACCTTCGTACTTGTCGACGATGATCTGGAACTGGTTAGGCGTGACCGACGAGTAGAGCTCGACTGGGTTGTTCTGGCTCGGTTTGGCAAGGGCTGCGTATTCAGCTTGATCAAGCTGTTTAGGTGACTTCTTGACTTCGCTTACCCAGGCGTCGAAATCTTCCTGAGTCGTCGAGATGGCTTTGAACTTCATGCCGGTGAAACCCGCGCCGCTGTAGTTGGCGGAGATACCGTCCATTTCAGCGTTGCGGTCAGCGATCAGGTGCAGCTTGGTCTGCATGCCCGCCATCGCGTAGATCTGGCCGCCCAGACCCGGGATGAAGAACGAGTTCATCACAGCGTCGGAGGTGATCTTGAAGTTGATGGGCGTGTGCGCCGGGAACACGATCTTGTTGACCGTGGCAATGCCTTGTTCCGGGTAGATGAACAGCCACTTCCAGTCCAGCGCGACCACTTCGATGGTCACAGGCTTGACGTCGGATTCAATCGGACGATACGGGTCCAATTCGTGGGTCGAAATGTAGGTGATGTAACCCAGGGCAATAATGATCAGCACCGGGATGGTCCAGACCGCCACTTCGATTTTGGTCGAGTGCGACCACTTCGGGGTGTAGACGGCGTTCTTGTTGGACGCGCGGTACTTCCAGGCAAACAGGAAGGTCATGACGATAACCGGCACCACGACCAACAGCATCAGCAAGGTCGCGGTGATGATCAGGTTGCGCTGTTCCAGGCCGATCTGGCCCGTTGGATTGAGCAAGGTCATGTTGCAGCCTCCCAGCAACAACGTGCCGAGCAGCGGCACTAGGCCTAGTAATCTGGGGTACCTGTTTTTACTCATCTCACGACCTCTAAAGCAGCTTGCGCAATGCAGTTGGGTTTTGATCGCCAACACTTCACCCTGCCAAGGGTTGGCATTTTCTTTGGATTGAATAAGGGCCGCCCGTCGCGCGTCAGACGCTCGACAAATCCCGGAGCAGCGTTAAGTTCTTATTCGAATTCGTGGTCAAAGGCCTTGTTACAGACCAATTCCATTTGGTGCGGAAAGTTGGAAGGCACCGACACCTGGGTGTCTCGCCAGCCATCCGGCCTGCTCGACACCCGACTTCCTGCTCAGTTCCTTAATAAAGGCTGAACAGTGCCGGAAATTCATTGCGGGCGATTGTAGATAGGTAGCGCCCTATACACCATGTCTTATCCCGAAATAATTTTTATCCGTTCGAGCAAAAATCCATCGCCATTTTTGCAAAAGTGCCGCATGTTATCGAAATCGATTCTCAACAAAAACACCAAAAATAGTAGGTGTATCCGCATCAGTTCAGACAGCTCTGAAGGCTTTTTGCGAAGACCAGAACTGCGCAAAGCCTGATATTCAAAGGCTTTTGGCCATATCCCGACGCTTGTTAAAAATGCCTGATCTGGCACTCGCGTTCAAAACACGAAAAACGCCGAAACAGACCAATCCTTTTTTGTAACAGCACACCAATCCGTGTCTGTGAAACCGCTGGCGACGCCGCTCGTGTGACAACATGTCGCACACCTGTCGCACGCTCCATTGCCGTTCGTCACGGTGATCTGACAAACACTCTGAAATGCAAAACGCCCCGATTTGCTGATCCGCAAATCGGGGCGCTTTCTGTATCGGCCAAAGCGTTGAAAAGTTGACTCAGCGCAGTGCTTTCCGGTTACGCGAGGTCAGCAGTGGCACCAGAATCACCACCAGCACGAACGCCACCAGCGCCCATTGCGCCAGCGACAGACCGAGGATCGGCGGGTACGGCGTCGAGCAGAAACCGTCGACCTGGAAGCCCAGCGGGAAGATCTTCGCCAGCGGCAGGTCATCGACAATCGGCTGCAGCACATCGATGCCGCAGCTCACCGCCGGATAGAACTGCGTGTAAACGTGATGCCCGGCCACACCTGCGCCAGCAATCGCGCAAATCACCACCAGCACTTCAAACACCGTGATGCTGCGCCGGGTGCGCATGCCTGCGCCAATGAACGCGAACAGCGCAATCAGCAACAACGCATAACGCTGCAAGATGCACAGCGGGCATGGCGCCTCGCCCAGTACGATCTGCATGTACAGCGCCCCACCGATCAGCGCCAGGCAGATGATGCCCAGCAGCACCAGAAAGCGCCGCTCACGTCCCAATCGAATCGTTTCCTCGCTCATCGCGTTTCCCTTGTATGTCCATGGTTCAGTTGGCTGGCGGCTGCGCGTGCAGTTGCGCCATCAGGCTGATGTTGTCTTCGATATGCCAATTGGCCGCGATGCGACCGTTGTCGATCTGATAGATATCGGTTGCCCGGAAGTCTACACGCTGGCCCTGCCCTTTGAGAGCCTTGAACGTGCCGCTGAAGTGCCCGTGAAAGTGCAGATGCACCACCACGCGATCACCGGCGACGATCATTTGCTCAATGTCGCAACGCAGGTCCGGCACCGCTGTGCGAAAGAACTTCGACGCCAGCAATGGCCCGGTCGGCCCTTGCACCCGACCTTCAGGCGGAGTCTTGTCGACAAACTGCGGCGACAAGGCGGCGATGGCCAATGCCTCCTCACCCGAATTCCAGAAACTGCCATAACGCCGCGCTGCCAGTTCCATGGCCTCAACCTGTGCCTTGGGCAGGCTCTGATCGACGATCAGGGTCTGCGGTGTGATCAAGGCCGATTCGGCACAAGCAAATGGGCTGGCCAACAGCGAAGCCGACAGGCTCAGCGCAGCGAGGCTGAAACGAGGGGAGAAGATGATGTGCGACATGGGAGCGATCCTGATCAGGTAAACGAACGAGCGCCTATCATCAGCATCGGGGAATAAACGATAAACCGGTTAAGAAACGATTAACCTTTAAACACTTTTTAAGAATCGAGACCGTAGTGATGCCATCGCGGGCAAGCCCGCGATGCAAACGACTCGGTCCGAAGGATTATTCCAAAGCGGATGCAGGGCCAAAGAACTCATACCGGCTCTGCTTCTCCGGCACGCCCAGCGCTTTGAGATGGCGCTTGATCGCCGCCATGAAACCTTTCGGCCCCAAGAAATAAGCATCGACATCACGCTGCGCCGGCAGCCATTCGCCGAGCAATTGCTGGTTCAACATCCCGACGTTGTCCGCCGCCGGGCTCACACCGTCATCTTCGGCGTAGCAATAGAAACGCTTGAGTTGCGGATGACGCTCAGCCAAACCATCGATCCAGTCGCGGAACGCATGGACGCCGCCGTTGCGTGCGCAGTGGATAAAGTGCACCGGGCGCTTGGTCTGCAGCGCCGCTTCAAGCATCGCCAGGGTCGGCGTGATCCCGACGCCACCGCTGATCAGTACCAGCGGTTTGTCGCTGGCCGTCAGGGTGAACTCACCCGATGGCGGAAACAGCAGAATGCTCGCCCCCACCTGCAATTGATCGTGCAGATGATTGGACGCACGGCCGCCCGGCTCGCGCTTGACGCTGATGCGGTACTGGCCTTTGTTCGCCAACGCCGACAGCGAGTAGTTGCGACGGATTTCTTCGCCATCGAGGATCAGCTTCATTCCGATGTACTGACCCGGCTCGGCCGCGAGAATCGGGCCTTTGTCCGCAGGTTCAAAGTAGAACGAAATGATTTCCGCGCTCTCCTCGACCTTGGCCGCCACAATGAACTCGCGCGCGCCGCGCCAGCCGCCGACGGCGTGTTCTTTCTGATCATAGATGGCGGTTTCGGCGCCGATCAGAATGTCGGCCAGTTGCCCATAGGCCGCGCCCCAGGCACTCATCACCTCAGGCGTAGCGATCTCTTCGCCGAGCACTTCAGAGATGGCGCGCAGCAGGCATGTACCGACGATCGGGTAATGTTCCGGCAGAATCTGCAGGGCGACGTGTTTGTTGATGATCTTCGCCACCAGGTCGCCCAACTGGTCGAGTTGATCGATGTGCCGCGCATACATCAGCACGCCGTTGGCCAGGGCCCGCGGTTGATCGCCGCTGGCCTGGTGGGCCTGGTTGAACAACGGACGCACTTGCGGGTATTCAGAGAGCATCATGCGATAGAAGTGGGTGATCAGCGCTTCACCGCCGCTTTCCAGCAGAGGCACGGTGGATTTGACGATGGCACGATCCTGGACGCTAAGCATAAGGGTGACTCCTGCGTTATCTTGAAAGTTACCTTAGGCTTATCAGCTTCCGTGCCAACTTTATTTCCTATAAAAAACAATCACTTAAAATTTAAGTAGTCATATCGACACCAAGCTATTTATAGTCAACACGACTACATCTTGTCTCTTTGACTACAAAACCATGTCCGCCAAATCCCTGCTCACCGCCCTGCTGCCTCTGGTCTCCGACCTCTCCCGTGAACTGCCCGAGGGCGAGCGTTACCGACGCCTGCTCGAAGCCATGCGCGCCCTGCTGCCCTGTGACGCTGCCGCACTACTGCGCCTGGACGGCGAAGCGCTGGTGCCGCTGGCGGTGGACGGCTTGAGCACCGACACCCTCGGCCGACGTTTCAAAGTCAGCGAGCATCCGCGCTTCGGAGTGTTGCTGGCAGGCAAAGGGCCGACCCGATTCGCTGCTGACAGTGACTTGCCCGATCCTTACGACGGCTTGGTCGAGGGCCTGGACGATCATCTCCAAGTCCACGACTGCCTCGGTTGCCCGTTGTTCGTCGATGAAAAGCTTTGGGGCCTGATCACCCTCGACGCCCTGGATCCCGAGCGTTTCGAACCGATCGAACTGGATGCACTGCAAGCCTTCGCCAGCCTCGCCTCGGCCACGGTCAACGCCGCCGAGCGCATCGAACGTCTGGCGACTCGCGCCGAAGACGAACACCAGCGCGCGGAGGTCTACCGCCAGGCCAGCGGCCAGCAGCACCGCGAAATGATCGGCCAGAGCAAAGCCCTTAAACGGCTGGTAGAAGAAATCAATCTGGTGGGTGGCAGTGATCTGACCGTGTTGATCACCGGCGAAACCGGGGTCGGCAAAGAACTGGTCGCCCAAGCCATTCACGCCGCCTCCCCTCGCGCTGATAAACCGATCATCAGCCTCAACTGCGCCGCCCTGCCCGACACGCTGGTGGAAAGCGAGTTGTTCGGCCATGTACGCGGCGCGTTTACCGGCGCCACCAGTGACCGGCGCGGCAAATTCGAGCTGGCCAATGGCGGCACGCTGTTTCTTGACGAGGTCGGCGAGTTGTCGCTAACGGTGCAGGCCAAGTTGCTACGGGTTCTGCAGAGCGGCCAATTACAGCGCCTAGGCTCGGACAAGGAGCATCAGGTCGATGTGCGCTTGATCGCCGCGACCAACCGCGACCTGGCCGAAGAAGTGCGCAGCGGCCGTTATCGCGCCGACTTCTACCACCGCCTGAGCGTGTACCCGCTGCGGGTGCCGGCGTTGCGTGATCGCGGGCGTGACGTGCTGCTGCTCAGCGGATTCTTCCTCGAACAGAACCGTTCGCGCATGGGCCTCAACAGCCTGCGGCTCAACAGCGACGCCCAAGAGGCCCTGCTCGCCTACACTTGGCCGGGTAACGTGCGAGAGCTTGAACACCTGATCGGTCGCAGTGCCCTCAAAGCGCTGGGCAACAGCAAAGTAAGGCCGAAAATACTCAGCCTGAGTGCCGCGGACCTGGATTTACCGCATGAGGTTGTGGATAACTCGCCTTTGCCGGCGGCCGCTGTTGTGGCGCCTGTATCGCTCATCAGCGGGGACTTGCGCGCGGCGACCGAGGCGTATCAGCGCCAGTTGATCAGTGCGGCGCTGGCGCGCAATCAGGATAACTGGGCAAGTGCGGCGCGCGAGTTAGGGTTGGATCGGGCAAATCTGGGGCGGATGGCCAAGCGCCTCGGCATGAAAAACTGAAAAGCTGAGAAGCCCCCTCACCTGACAACTGACCTAAAGCCCATCCTTTAAACGCCGATAACCCGGCATCGATCGTTTTTGGCGATTCCACCTTCGCCCATCACCTTTTTCCACAGAAGGTTTTTATGTCCTCCAACAAAGCCCGCGCAGATTCACTTTCGCTTCTGCTGTTTACCTTGCGCAGCGGCAAGCTGATGGCGATCAACCTGCTGAAAGTCAGTGAAATCATCCCCTGCCCGCCGCTGACCAAGCTGCCGGAGTCGCACCCGCACGTCAAAGGCATCGCCACCCTGCGCGGCGCCTCGCTGTCGGTGATCGACCTGAGCCGCGCCATCGGCGAGCGACCGCTGGAAGACCCGAACGGCGGCTGCCTGATCGTCACTGACGTCAGCCGCTCGAAACAAGGCCTGCATGTACAGGCCGTGAGCAAAATCATCCATTGCCTGACCACCGACATCAAACCGCCGCCGTTCGGCTCCGGCGGTGTGCGCGCCTACATTACCGGCGTGACCTCGGTCGAAGGCACGCTGGTGCAAGTGCTGGACATCGAAAAAGTTATCCACAGCATCGCCCCGGCGCAGATTGAAATGGCCCCCACCGACCTGACCATGGAAGACGCCGAAGTCCTCGGCAACGCAAGGATTCTGGTGGTCGACGACAGCCAGGTAGCGCTGCAGCAATCGGTGCATACCCTGCGTAACCTCGGCCTGCAATGCCACACCGCGCGCAGCGCCAAGGAAGCCATCGACTGCCTGCTCGACCTGCAGGGCACGGCGCGGCAGATCAACCTGATCGTCTCGGACATCGAAATGTCCGAGATGGACGGCTACGCCTTCACCCGGACCCTGCGCGAGACCCCGGACTTCGCTCACCTCTACGTGCTGCTGCACACCTCGCTCGACAGCGCGATGAACAGCGAAAAAGCCCGCCTGGCCGGGGCCAACGCGGTGCTGACCAAGTTCTCCTCGCCGGAGTTGACCCAACGCCTGATCGAAGCGGCCAAACACGTTGCCGCCAGCGGACACTGAGCCTTGAGCCAGACGTACTGCTTGCTGATGCGCCGCGATCTGCGCGCGGACGCGCCGCCAATTGTCTGGCCGCAGGGTATCGAGGTCAGTCTTTATAACGCCGAACTGGCCCCGACCGTGCACCACCTGATGCAACTGGGCTATCGCGAGGGCGGCGGCCGGGTGCCAGCGCTGGAGCAATGGCAGCGACGGTTTGAAACCGATCCCGAATACGATCCGACCCTGTGTTTTATTGCCCACGATACCGAGGGCGTCGTCGGTGTAGCGCAATGCTGGACCAGTGCCTACATCAAGAATCTGGTGGTACATCCGCGTGCTCGAGGCCGAGGTCTCGGTCGGGCGTTGCTGCTCAATGCATTCAAGGTGTTTCAGCAACGACGCGAGGGGTTTGTCGATTTGAAGGTGCTGGAAGATAACGTTCGGGCGCAGCGGTTGTATGAGAGTGCCGGGATGTATGCGGTTCGCCGGGAAATCGTCCCGCACTGATCCACTGCTTCCCCGCGACGACGTCGGCACAGACAACGTCTCACACTCAGGCATACTCCAACCTCGGCCATAACAAGGATGCCCACCATGAAGACCCTCACCTTAAGCCTGCTCTGCCTCACCGCGCTCACCTCCCTGGCCCACGCCTCCAGCCCCGAAGCCTGGGCGGCCTACGACAAAAGCGTACTCGCCAGTTGCACCAAGGCCAGTGGCCTGAAAAACGTCAAACCGGTTGGCAACCCCGCGCAATTCGATCGCCGAGTCGGTTACACCGCCGTTCTGCTGCAAGGTCAATACCCGCAAAAACACATGAAGGGCCAGCAAGGTACAGAGCTGTGCCTGTTCAACAAAAAGTCAAAAAGCGCCTTCGTCACCGAATGGGACTCGATCCGCCCCACCGCCAAAGCGCAGTAAATGGCGCACAACTTGCTTCGACAGGAGCCTGCACGGCGACTTTACGTCGCCGTTTCACACCCTGATTGAAGATTGATCGTTCAATGAATACGACGTTTTCCTGCGTAGGTTGCGGCAAATGCTGCACTGACCACCATGTCCCCCTGACCCTCTCCGAGGCCCGCATGTGGGCAGCGGATGGCGGCCAGGTGATCGTGCTGGTCGAAGCATTCCTCAGCAACGGCCTGGGCTTACCGGCGCAGCAGCGCGAGCACGCCGAACGGCGGTCGGTGGTGGTGCGCAGCGGTATGGCCGATGCCCACGTAGCCATCACCTTTGCCGCATACAACGTCGGCCCCTGCCGGAATCTTGACGAAGACAAGCGCTGTCGGATTTATGAACGTCGCCCCCTGGTGTGCCGGATTTATCCAGCGGAAATCAACCCGCATATTCCGCTCAATCCTGCCGCCAAGGATTGCCCGCCGGAGTCTTGGGAACAGGGCCCGGCGCTGATCGTCGGCGGTGAACTGGCTGATCAGCAATTGGTGGAGCTGATACAGCGTTCACGTCAGGCGGATCGCGATGACATCCAGATCAAAGAGGCGATTTGCGCCAGGCTCGGCATTCGCACCACGGCGCTCAAGGGCGACGGGTTTACGGCGTATTTGCCGAATATGGCGGCGTTTGCCACCGTGATAGACCAAGTGAGCGCGCAACCGCCGAGCGAAGCCAAGAGTGAATGGCTGTTTCATGTGTCCGGGGATGACATTGCCGGGCAAGTGCTGGCGGCCGGAGGGCAGGTGGCGACTGAGCCGGCGCAGACGTATGCGTTCATCTCGCTACGGGCGGCATGATCCAGCATTTTCGCTGAGGCTGATGACCTGACCGTGATCGAACATCACAGCCAGGCCTGAGAGGGGAATGAAACTCAGCGCTTGCCCATCGAACGACGGGTGCCCGGCGGCGCCATGCCCGGGGTCTTGGTGTGGCCATTCTTGGCGCCGTTCTTGTACCAAGGCTGGTTCGAACCTTTGGCGCCCGCCAACTCGCCCGGTTTGAACGGGAATTTGAAAGCCGGGATCTCGGCTTTGATTTCGTTGGCGTCGGCCAGTTCAGCCGGGACATCGCTCACGGCGTCGTCAACCGGCGGTAGGGTCGGGGAAGTCATAAAAGCTCCGCAAAGCAAAAAATCGGGCCCGATCAGTGAGCCACAAAGGCGCGCAGTATACCTGTGCGCCGTGGGTCAGCACCTGAAGATTTGCGGCGCACGCCGAACGGTTTACAGGTAAGTGATGGTCACAATGCCTTTGTCGGCCGAGGTCTTCAGCGACTCATAGGTCATGGCAAACGGCAACGTCTCATGGCTGCACGCGTTGCGGTAGGTATCGACATCGAAGCGCATGCCGGGCTTGAGCTCGACCTGGCGCGATTCACTGAAAGCCAATGTTCCCGCTCGCCCGACTTCACAGCCGGAATCGACGATTTGACCGGTGAAACGGATCTCCCCGGCAGTGCCTTGAGGGGCAGCAGAGACCGTGAGCGCAAGCAAAACCAACACACTCGAAATGACGGTTCTGAGTTTCATGACAGGACACTCCCGTAGAGACCCACGCCGTTAATGCTTGGGCTATATAACGTGTATCCGCTGGCGAGAGCGGATCTTTAAGCGCGCAGCGGCGGGTCGGCTCTCAGCGCTGTCTTCCATAGACCGGAAGATCAATACACCAGAGCCCGCCGATATTTGCTGTTGCTGTAACAGTCATTTATGAAAATCACGCTGTTTCCAGGCGCAAAGCGACCTTATCTTTGCCCGCACCAAACAGCACTTGCCAAGCAAGAAGGTTTTCAGAATGTCCAACAGTATGGGTATTGCCAGCGCTTTCGTTTTGTCCTCATTGATCCTGTCGCCGATGGCGATGGCTGAAGAATCCCAAGCGTTCGTGGCGCAAAAAATTGCACGAGCCCAAGCGTACGATCAGCACCAGGCTGAAATGGTGGCCAAGGCCAAAGGCGCCCCGCAAGCCCCTCAGGCCGCTGCCGGCGCGGCTCAATCGCCAGAGAAAGACAGCTGATTAGCGCCCTGTTCCGCTTCCCTCGACGCGGTTGTTTGGCTCTTCCCGTTCAACCGTCGTCATTGCAGGCCGCTGCCTTTCAGCGGCCTTTTTTCGTTGTGGGCTGAAAGCCGTTTGGTGCGTCTTCCCCAATAAAAAACGTTGAGCACCTCGATACATTGAAGTGCCAATCGACCCCAAGGAGCTCCCCTGTACGTGCGTTACCCAGTCCGTTTTACTCCGTTGTTCATTGCAGTTGCCGCAACGATGGCATCCTCCGCCCACGCCGATGAGCCGGCCAAAGAAGGTTTCGTCGAGGGCTCGAACCTCAACCTCAACGCCCGCAATTACTACATCAATCGCAATCGTCTCCAGCGCACAGACGACAACATCGAGTGGGGCCAGGGCTTTCTCGGCATCTTTCAGTCCGGCTATACCGAAGGCACGGTCGGCTTTGGCGTTGATGCACACGCCATGCTCGGGCTGAAACTCGACGGCGGTGGCGGTACGGATGGCTCCAGCATCCTGCCGATCAGTGATGGCCACGGCAAAGCGCCGGGCGCGTTCTCGACGGCCGGCGGCACCCTGAAAATGCGCGCGTTCGATACCGAGCTGAAGGCCGGCGATCTGTTTCTCACCAACCCGGTGATTGCTGGTGGTGACAGCCGTATGCTGCCGCAAACGTTCCGAGGCGTCAGCCTGACCAACCACAGCTTCGACGGCTGGTTGATCGAAGGCGGTCAGGCCAGTTTCACCAAGCCTTACAACCAGAGCGGCCACACACGCATCGGCACCTCCTATGGCGCCCTGGCCGATGGCGATGACAGCCGTCACCTGAACTGGGCGGGCGTGGCCTGGAGCGGTGTCGAGGGTTTGACCAGCAGCCTTTACGCCTCCGAACTCAAAGACATCTGGAACCAGTACTACTACGACCTCGACTACACTTGGCAATTGAACGATGTGATCAGCCTCAATCCGGGCCTGCACGTCTATCACACCCAAGACACGGGCGATGCGCTGCTGGGCAACATCGACAACAACACCTACAGCTTGCACGTCACGGCCGGTGTCGGCGGCCACAGCGTCACCGCCGCGTATCAGCGGGTCAACGGCAACACGCCGTTCGATTACATCAGTCAGGGCGACAGCGTTTACCTGGACAACTCGCAGCAATACTCGGACTTCAACGGCCCGAACGAACGCTCGTGGAAGCTCAAATACGCCTATGACTTCGCGGGTGTCGGTGTGCCGGGCCTGAATTGGGCGGTGTCCTACTCGCGCGGAACGCTTGATCTGAGCAAAGTGGACCCGGACAGTCAGGGTTACTCCAACTGGTACAGCGCCGAAGGGCGAAACGCCAAGCACTGGGAACGTGACATCGATCTGAAGTACGTGGTGCAAAGCGGTCAGGCCAAAGATCTGGCCGTGCGTCTGCAATGGGCAACCCACCGTGGCAGCAACGGTTACGGCGCGATTGATACAGACACTGATGAATACCGCGTAATCTTCGACTACCCGATCAACGCCTTCTAGGATCGGCGCTACGCTCAAAGGACCTCTCAACCGAAAGCGCATCATGATCGCGAGCCTTACCCCACCTGTTGCGGGCAAGACCGGACGCCCCGAGCTGCTGCTGATCTGCGGCAGTTCGCTGACCGTGTTCGCGATTTTGTGCATCGTCACTTTTCTACTGATCCGTGAGCACGCCAACGCTCAGGAAACGGCCACCCGCAGTGCCACGACCATTGCCCAGTTGATCGACGCCGACGTGCTGCGTACCGTCGAGCTGTACGACCTGACGCTGCAAGGTCTGATTGCCGCTGCACAGCGCGACGACTTGCAAGCGGTCTCGCCTCAAATCCGCCATCTGGCGCTGTTCGACCGCTCGACCACGGCACGCTTCAAGGGCGACATTCTGTTGCTCGACAAACACGGCGATGTGATCGCCGACTCTTCAAGAGTCGAACCTAAACCCGGCAATTTCGCCGACCGTGATTACTTCCTGGCCCATGCGTTCAACCGCGACGTCGGCATGTTTATCAGCCGTCCGTTCAAGACCCGTTGTGATTGCGATGAGGCCAACCAATGGCGGATCAGCTTCAGTCGGCGGGTGTCTTCGGACACTGGTGAGTTCATCGGCGTGGCTGTGGCGTCGATGAAGCTCGATTACTTCGAGCAGTTGTTCAACAGCCTGAATATCGGCAACGACAGCACACTCAACATCATCAATAACGATGGCGTGTTGCTGGCGCAGAAACCTTACCTGCAAAGCGACTCTATCGGCAAAAGCTTCGGCAACCGGCCCAACGTGCTGCGCATACTGCGCGACAGGGACGGCAGTGGGAGTTTCAGCAGCACATCGAGCATGGATCAACAGCAGCGGCTCTACACCTATTCGCGGGTCGGCAATTTGCCCCTGGTGGTCATCGTTGCGCTGTCCGGCGATGAAGTCTTCGCCACTTGGCGGCGTACGGCGATGCTGATCAGCGGCGCCACGGGGGTGTTGTGTCTGGGGTTGTTGTGGCTGACCTGGCTGCTCGCCCGCGAACTGCGCCTGCGCCAACGGGCCGAACGGGATCTGGCGCAACTGGCTGCCACGGACGCACTGACCGGTCTGGCCAATCGGCGGATGCTCGATCAATCGCTGCGCCACGAGTGGTTCCGCGCCCAGCGTGCGGGCAAACCATTGTCGGTAATGATGATCGATGCCGATCACTTCAAGGCCTTTAACGACCGGCATGGGCACCAGGCGGGTGACCAGGCATTACGCGAGCTGGCCAAAGTCATCAAGGCGAACGTGCGACGGCCGGCAGACTTGGTGGCGCGTTATGGCGGCGAGGAGTTTTCGGTGATTCTTGCCGAGACCGACAGTCATGGCGCGCAGCAGATTGCCGAACATATTCGTGAGGCGGTGGAACAATTGCCGCTGGTCGACGGGGCGCAGGTGCCGATGACGGTGAGTATCGGTATCAGCACCTGGACGGCAGCGAGCGAGATGACGCTGGAGCAGTTGCTGTTTGCGGCGGACAAGGCGTTGTATCAGGCCAAGGAAGGTGGACGCAACCGAGTGCTGGCGGGCTGAGTTCTGTTTCAAACAATAAAAAAAGGCCACCCAAAGGTGGCCTTCAAAAAACTAGAGAGGTTTTTTACTTACACCGCCGCAACAGGGCGCATGTAAGAGATGGGTGCGGTGCTGGCGTCTTCGAACGTCACCACTTCCCAAGCATCTGTCTGCTCAATCAACTTGCGCAGCAACTGGTTGTTCAGTGCATGACCGGACTTGAAGCCTTTGAACTCACCAATCAGGCTATTGCCCAGCAGGTACAGATCGCCAATGGCATCGAGGATCTTGTGCTTCACGAATTCGTCTTCATAGCGAAGGCCGTCTTCGTTCAGTACGCCATCGGCATCGACCACGATTGCGTTTTCAACGCTGCCGCCGAGTGCGAGGTTGTGCTTGCGCAGGTACTCGATGTCACTCATGAAACCAAAGGTACGGGCGCGGCTGACTTCTTTTACGAACGAAGTGCTGGAAAAATCCACGCTTGCACTTTGGGTGCGGTCCCGGAAAACCGGGTGATCGAAATCGATCTCGAAGCTCACCTTTAACCCTTCGAAAGGAACGAAAGTGGCGCGCTTGTCGCCGTCTTCCACTGTCACTTCACGCAGGATGCGGATGAATTTCTTGGCGGCGTCCTGTTCTTCCAGGCCAGCCGATTGAATCAGGAATACGAAGGGAAATTCATCCGCATCCTGCGTGAAGTGACAGTGGAAGACGGCGACAAGCGCGCCAC
>NZ_JBIUWN010000082.1:14076-23927 GCF_044743485.1 Pseudomonas sp. NPDC087614
ATAGAATCAGGAATACGAAGGGTCCAGCGCTGCCATCCATGATCGGGACTTCGGACGCGGAGAGCTCGACGTAGGCGTTATCGATGCCCAGGCCAGCCATGGCCGAGAGCAAGTGCTCTACCGTGTCCACTTTGACGTCGCCGTTTATCAGCGTAGTCGACATAGTGGTTTCACCGACGTTTTCCGCGCGGGCAGGAATCTGCACCACAGGGTCGAGGTCAGCGCGACAAAACACAATGCCAGTGTCGACAGGCGCAGGCTTGAGGGTCAGGTAGACCTTCTCCCCGGAATGCAGGCCTACACCTGTGGCACGGATAATATTTTTCAGTGTGCGTTGTTTAATCATGGCTTGGGCCGCTTCAGCGCAAATTGCGAACTGGTATCAACAAAGGCTGGCGATGATAGCAGACCGAACCTTTGCTGAACACCAATCACCTTCATAGGCCTGATACATTCCATCAATCGGCCTGACGACGCAGGAATGCCGGGATGTCCAGGTAGTCCAGGTCATCTTGCGGATTCATCTTCGCGGCAGCCGCAGCACCGGCCTGAGCCTGGTTGCGCATGACGGTCGGACGGTCCAGATCACGGTAGTTCACCGCTGGCGCTTCCTGACGGGCCGGAGCCGGTTGCTGCACCTGAGAAGCCGCCATCGAGGTGTGAACGGTATTGTCGATAACCTTCACAGGCTTCTCGATTTTCGCGCCCAGACCGGTGGCAACCACGGTGACGTGCAGTTCGTCGCGCATGTCCGGATCGATAACGGTACCGACCTTGACCATGGCGTGCTCGGAAGCGAAGGCTTCGATGATGCTACCCACGTCGGAGTACTCACCCAGAGACAGGTCAGGACCGGCGGTGATGTTCACCAGAATGCCGCGTGCGCCTTGCAGGTTCACGTCTTCCAGCAGCGGGTTGCGAATGGCAGCTTCAGTGGCTTCACGTGCACGGTTCGGACCGCTGGCGCAGCCAGTGCCCATCATCGCCATGCCCATTTCGCTCATCACGGTACGCACGTCGGCAAAGTCGACGTTGATCATGCCCGGACGCTTGATGATGTCGGAAATACCGCGAACGGCACCGGCCAGTACATCGTCAGCCTTGGCAAAAGCCGACAGGAGGCTTGCGTCTTTACCGAGGATGGTCAGCAGCTTCTCGTTAGGAATGGTGATCAACGAGTCGACGCTTTCGGACAGCATGCGGATGCCTTCGTCGGCGATCTGCATACGCTTGCGGCCTTCGAACGGGAACGGACGCGTTACGACAGCAACGGTCAGGATGCCCATTTCCTTGGCCACTTCGGCAATGATCGGCGCAGCACCGGTACCGGTACCACCGCCCATGCCCGTCGTGATGAACACCATGTTGGTGCCGGCCAGCACTTCAGCAATGCGCTCGCGGTCTTCCAGAGCAGCCTGACGGCCGACTTCCGGATTCGCGCCGGCGCCCAGGCCTTTGGTGACACCTGTGCCCAGTTGCAGGATGGTACGCGCGCCGATGTTTTTCAGCGCTTGAGCATCAGTGTTGGCGCAGATGAATTCGACGCCTTCGATGTTGCTCTTGACCATGTGATTGACAGCGTTGCCGCCGCCACCGCCAACACCGATAACTTTAATTACCGGGCTTGCGGGGATGTTGTCTACGAGTTCGAACATTTTCCCTCTCCTTACGTTCTCTAGTTTTTTCGCCTACTGCATTTTGTTGCGGTGTTGCGGTAAAGCTTTAGAAGTTGCCTTGAACCCACTTCTTCAATCGATCGAGCAACGGCGCCTGTGGCTCCTCGCTGCTGTAGCTGTCGCGGCTGCCAATGCCGGAGAACGAAACCCCGTCGGACTGCTTTTGCAGGCCGTACATCAACAAGCCAACGCCCGTGGAATAAATCGGATTGCGCACCACGTCATCCAGACCTTTGACGCCATGCGGCACGCCCAGACGAACCGGCATGTGGAAGATTTCTTCGGCCAGTTCGGTGGCGCCTTCCATCTTCGAAGTACCGCCGGTCAGGACGATGCCGGCCGGGATCAGGTCCTCATAGCCGCTGCGACGCAGCTCGGCCTGGATCAGGGTGAACAGTTCGTCGTAACGCGGCTCGACCACTTCGGCCAGGGCCTGACGCGACAGCTCGCGCGGGGGACGGTCGCCGACGCTCGGCACTTTGATGGTTTCGCCGGCACCGGCCAGTTTGGCCAGGGCGCAGGCGTAACGGATCTTGATTTCTTCGGCGTACTGGGTCGGGGTGCGCAACGCCATGGCGATGTCGTTGGTCACCTGGTCACCGGCAATCGGGATCACCGCCGTGTGGCGAATCGCACCTTCGGTGAAGATCGCGATGTCGGTGGTGCCGCCGCCGATGTCGACCAGGCACACGCCCAGCTCTTTTTCGTCGTCGGTCAGGACCGAATAGGCCGAAGCCAGTTGTTCGAGAATGATGTCGTCGATTTCCAGGCCACAACGGCGCACGCATTTTTCAATGTTCTGTGCGGCGTTGACGGCGCAGGTGACGACGTGAACCTTGGCTTCCAGACGCACGCCGGACATGCCCAAAGGCTCGCGGACACCTTCCTGGTTATCGATCACGTAATCTTGCGGCAGGGTGTGCAGCACGCGCTGGTCAGCCGGGATCGCGACGGCCTGCGCAGCGTCCAGGACACGCTCAAGGTCAGCAGAGCTCACCTCACGGTCACGAATCGCGACGATGCCGTGGGAGTTCAGGCTGCGGATGTGATTGCCGGCCACGCCTACGAACGCCGAGTGAATGCGGCAGCCCGCCATCAATTGGGCTTCTTCGATCGCACGCTGGATCGATTGCACGGTGGACTCGATGTTCACCACCACGCCTTTTTTCAGGCCGCGGGACGGGTGCGTACCGATACCGACGATTTCCAGCGTGCCGTCGTCCGAGACCTCGCCTACCAGCGCCACCACCTTGGAGGTGCCGATATCCAGACCGACGATCATTTTGCCGCTTTGCACGTTTGCCATGGGTCCTGCCTCTTCTTAATTCTTCGCGACAGCCGGTTGGGCTGTCGTCGGCGCTACAGGTTCCCGCCAGCCAACAGCAAGGCCGTTGGCGTAGCGCAGATCGATGCGCGCAATGTTCGTAATCTGGTCTTTAAGCGTCTTGTCATAGATGGCGATGAAGCGCCGCATCTTTTCCACCAGGTTGCCGCGTCCCAGCAGCAACTCGATGCCGGGGCCTGAACTGCCGGCGCCGGTGGTCAGGAACCAGCTACCGCGCTCACGCAATTCCAGGCGGGCAATCGAGAAGCCCATCGGTCGCAGCATCTGGCTCAGCACCTGGTATTGCTGCATCACTTGCTGTTGGGCCCGTTGAGGACCGAACAGCTGTGGCAAGTGTTCGTAGTTCGCCAGCTCTCTGGGCGTAAACGCCTGGCCCTGGTTGTTGAGCAACGACTCGTCGCCCCAACGGGCCACCGGCAGTTGCTCTTCGAGGCGGATCACCACTTGATCCGGCCACACGCGGCGCACTTCGGCGTGGGCGATCCAGGGCATTTGCTCCAGTTCTTTGCGCATGCCCTCCAGGTCGATGGTGAAGAAGCTCGCCGCCACATACGGAGCGATTCGCTGCTGCACCGCTTGCTGACTGATGTAACTCAGGTCGCCCTGGACAGCGATCTTGCTGATCGGCCGGTCGGCGTAAGGCAGCAGACGCTGGGCGCCTTCGTAAGTACCGAAACCGAGCACCAACAGCAGCACCGGCCAGAACAGACTTCTCAGAAAGCCGAAATTGGCTTTTGGCAGGCGCGCGGACATCGGCTCTTTGGCCACCATTCGGCTGGCACCCCGCGGCACCGGCTTGCGACCGGGTGCGGGTGGCTGATGTCTGAGCTGAGCGCCTTGCATCGTCTTAACCTCGAGCGTCTTCAACACTGGCGGCCAGAATGGCCAGAACCAGTTGCTGGAAATCCAGACCGGCAGCACGGGCTGCCATCGGCACCAGACTGTGATCGGTCATGCCCGGTGCGGTGTTCACTTCCAGAAACCAGAATTGCCCGTCGGCGTCCTGCATCACGTCCGCCCTGCCCCAACCGGCAATACCCAGCGCCTCACAGGCCTTGGCCGTGAGTTCCATGAGTTCCTGTTCCTTGGCGGCATCCAGCCCGCACGGAATGCGGTACTGGGTATCGTTGGCGATGTACTTGGCGTCGTAGTCGTAGAACGTGTGCGGTGTACCCAGGGCGATAGGAGGCAACACCTGGTCACGCAGGGTGGCGATGGTGAACTCCGGACCTTGAATCCATTGCTCAACCAACACTTGCGAATCGTAGGTACTGGCCGCTTTCCATGCGTCGATCAACTCGGACGCAGAACTCACTTTGGCCATCCCGATACTTGAACCTTCATGGGCCGGTTTGACGATCAAAGGCAAGCCCAGTTCCGTCGCAGCAGAAATACAATCGGCTTCGCTGCACAGCACGGCGTGACGCGGCGTCGGAATCCCGAGGCTGTGCCAGACCTGCTTGGTGCGCAGTTTGTCCATTGCCAGTGCCGAGGCCAGAATGCCGCTGCCGGTGTACGGAATGCCGGCGCATTCGAGCAGGCCCTGCATGCTGCCGTCTTCACCGCCACGGCCGTGAAGAATGATGAAGGCACGGTCGATTTTTTCGCTCAGCAGACGCTGCAGAAAGTCTTCGCCGACGTCGATCCCGAACGCGTCCACACCCGCGCTTTGCAGCGCCTCAAGCACGGCATTACCCGATTTCAGCGAAACCTCACGCTCGGCACTCAAGCCACCGAAGAGCACGGCGACGCGGCCGAAGTCTTTCGGCGCAATAGTAGAGAACAGCTTGGCGTAGGCAGCAGTCATTTCAACTTCCCCTCGACCGACGCCGCCACGGCGCCAGCGAACAACTCACTTTTCAACAGTTTGGGTGCAAGACCGCCGATATCACCGGCGCCCTGGCACAGCAGAATGTCGCCGGCACGCAGCAACGGCTTGACCAGCGGTGCGAGGTCAACACCGCGTTCGATGTAGATCGGGTCGAGCTGACCGCGCTGGCGGATGCTGTTGCACAGCTTGCGGCTGTCAGCGCCCGGGATCGGCTCTTCACCGGCCGGATAGACTTCCATCAGCAGCAGCACGTTGGCGTCGGCCAGTACATTGACGAAATCGTCGTACAGGTCACGGGTGCGGCTGTAGCGGTGCGGCTGATAGACCATCACCAGGCGGCGCTCCGGCCAGCCACCGCGTACGGCTTTAATAACCGCGGCGACTTCGGTCGGGTGGTGACCGTAGTCGTCGACCAGCATCACATTGCCGCCGTCCACGGGCAGTTCGCCGTAGACCTGGAAGCGTCGACCGACACCCTGGAAGCCCGACAGGCCCTGGACGATGGCTTCATCGCTGACGCCTTCGTCGGTGGCGATGCAGATGGTCGCCAGCGAGTTCAGCACGTTGTGATTGCCCGGCATGTTGACCGACACTTCCAGCGGCTCACGGTCTGGACGCAGCACGGTGAAGAAGGTTTGCATGCCTTGCTGGCGCACATTGATCGCGCGCACGTCGGCGTCTTCGCTGAAGCCGTAGGTCACGGTCGGACGTTTGACCTGCGGCAGAATTTCGCGCACCACCGGATCGTCCAGGCACATCACCGCCAAACCGTAGAACGGCAGGTTGTGCAGGAACTCAACGAAGGTTTTCTTCAGTTTGTTGAAATCACCGTCGTAGGTCGCCATGTGGTCGGCGTCGATGTTGGTGACCACAGCCACCAGCGGTTGCAGGTGCAGGAAGCTGGCATCGCTTTCATCCGCTTCGGCGATCAGGTAACGGCTGGTGCCGAGCTGGGCATTGGTGCCCGCGGCATTCAGACGACCACCGATGACGAACGTCGGGTCCAGGCCACCGGCGGCGAACACCGAAGCGATCAGGCTGGTGGTGGTGGTTTTGCCATGGGTGCCGGCCACGGCGATGCCGTGGCGGTAGCGCATCAGCTCGGCGAGCATTTCGGCACGCGGCACCACCGGGATGCGGCGTTCCAGCGCGGTCGCCACTTCCGGGTTGGAGGTGTTGACGGCACTCGACACCACCAGCACGTCGGCGGCAGCGGCATTCTCGGCACGGTGGCCGATAAAAATGTGGGCGCCGAACGATTCCAGACGCTCGGTGACCGGCGAAGCTTTCAGGTCGGAACCGGACACTTCATAGCCCAGGTTCAACAACACTTCGGCAATGCCACACATGCCCACGCCGCCGATACCGACGAAGTGGATGCGACGGATGCGGCGCATTTCCGGTTGTGGCATGGCTTTCTGATTCTCAACCATGGGACACCTCCAGACAGGAATCGACCACACTACGGGTGGCATCGGGTTTCGCCAGACGGCGGGCCGCTTGGGCCATTTCTTCAAGTCGTTGCGGTTGCATCAAGACCTCTGTCAGGCGCGCGGCAAGGTCCGCGGCACCAGTCGTTCTTTGCGGCATCAGGAAGGCTGCGCCTTCACGGGCCAAATATTCGGCGTTGCGGGTCTGGTGATCGTCGATCGCGTGGGGCAAAGGCACCAGCATCGAGGGCAGACCGGCGGCAGCCAGCTCACTGATGGTCAACGCGCCTGCGCGGCACACCACCAGGTCGGCCCAGCCATAGGCTTGGGCCATGTCTTTGATGAACGGCTGCACCTGCGCATCCACGCCGGCAGCGCGGTAGCGCTCTGCAGTCACTTCATCGTGGTTTTTGCCGGCCTGATGAAACACTTCCGGGCGCAAATCGGCAGCAACTTGGGCCAGGGCTTCAGGCAGCAATTTATTCAACGGCTCTGCACCAAGGCTTCCGCCCAGGATCAGCAAACGCGCTTTGCGACCCGCCAGAGCAGGTCGCGGGGTTTCGAGGAACAGCTCGCTGCGCACCGGGTTTCCGGTGGTACGGCGGGTGTCCGACAGAGTAAAGGTGTCGGGGAAGGCTTCACACACCCGGGCGGCGAACGGCACCAGCAACCGATTGGCGGTGCCGGCCACGGCGTTTTGTTCGTGAACGATCACCGGCACGCCGGCCAGCTTCGCGGCAAGACCACCGGGGCCAGTCACATAACCACCGAAGCCGACCACGCACACCGGACGCAGCTTGCGAATGATCGCCCGCGCCTGCCAGACCGACTTGAGCAGCATGAACGGCGCCTTGAGCAGCGACAGCTTGCCCTTGCCGCGCAGGCCAGTGGCGTTGATCCGATGCAGTTCCAGCCCGGACGCCGGGACCAGTTCGTTCTCGATCCCGCGTGGCGTGCCGAGCCAGTGCACGGTGTAGCCGCGTGCCTGAAACTCGCGGGCACAGGCCAGCGCCGGGAACACGTGGCCGCCGGTTCCGCCGGCCATGATCAATACGTTAGCGCCCATGATTCGGCTCCTCGGCGAAGTCGCTCTCATGGAATTCCATCTCTTCACTGCCCAGGTGGGTTCGACTCTCCCACTCGATCCTCAACAACAAACCCAGGCAGGCACAGCAGATCACCAACGAACTGCCGCCATAACTGAGGAACGGCAAGGTCAGGCCCTTGGTGGGCAGCAGGCCGACGTTCACACCGATGTTGATCAGGAACTGACCAATCCACAGGAACGACAGACCGTAAGCCACGTAAGCGGCGAAGTACTGTTTGGCCTTCTCGGCCCACAGACCGATGTACATGCCACGGATACACACGAATACGAACAGCGCCACGGTGCACAGCGAACCCACCGCGCCCAGCTCCTCAGCCAATACGGAGAACACGAAGTCGGTGTGCGCTTCCGGCAGGTAGAATTGCTTCTGCACGCTGTTGCCCAGGCCAACGCCCAGCCATTCGCCACGACCGAACGCGATCAAGGCTTGCGACAATTGATAACCGGCACCGAACTGGTCGGCCCACGGGTCGGCGAAGTTGGTCAGACGTGCCATCCGGTACGGCTGCATCTGAATCAGCAAAACCACGGCCCCGACCGCCAGCACCACCATCAGCGAGAAGCGGAACAAGCCGACTCCGCCAAGGAACAGCATGGCCGCGGCCGCGCCCATCATCACGACGGTGGCGCCGAAGTCCGGTTCCATCAGCAACAGCCCCGCCATCGGCAGCAGCACGATGAACGGCTTGAAAAAGCCCATCCAGCTCTCGCGCACTTCTTTCTGGCGCCGCACCAGGTAACCCGCGAGGTAGATCACCACGAACACTTTGGCGATTTCGGATGGCTGAACGTTGAAGAAGCTGAAACCGATCCAGCGCATCGAACCGTTCACTTCCCGGCCGATGCCCGGAATGATCACCATCACCAGTAGACCGAACGCACCGAGCAGCATCAGCCAGCCCAACCGTTGCCAGGTGGCGATTGGAATCATCATGGTGATGATGCAGGCGCCAAGGCCCAGCGCCACATAGATCAGGTGGCGAATCATGTAGTACAGCGCACTGCCCGACTGCGCGGCGGCCACTTCGGTGGACGCCGACGCGATCATGACCAGGCCGAGACCGAGCAGCGCCAGGCACCCGGCGAGCATCGGGAAATCGAGGTCGATCCCGCGCCCGGTGATGATCGGCGACGGATACGGTTTGATGATGTTTCTCAGGCTCATGTCAGTTCCTCCACGGCGCGGACGAACTGGTGACCACGGTCTTCGTAATGCTTGAACATGTCGAAACTGGCGCAGGCTGGCGACAGCAGCACGACATCGCCCGGTTGGGCAGCGGCGCGGCATTGCTCGACGGCCTCAACCAATGACGTTACGCGGATCAGTGGAACGGCGTCGCCGAGGGCGGCGCCGATCCTGTCGCTGTCGCGGCCCATCAGAATCACGGCACGGCAGTGGGCGGCGACCGGATCACGCAGATCGTTGAATTCGGCCCCCTTGCCATCGCCACCGGCGATCAGCACGATCTTGCCGTCGATGTCCGCACCCAAGCCCTCAATGGCCGCCAGAGCGGCGCCAACGTTGGTGGCTTTGGAGTCGTTGTAATAAGCAACGCCGTCCAGATCGCGCACCCACTGGCAGCGGTGTTCGAGGCCGGCGAAGTTGCGCAGCGCTGCGAGCATGGCGTCGAACGGCAGACCGACCGCATGCCCGAGCGCCAGGGCCGCCAGAGCGTTGGACTGGTTGTGTGCGCCGCGAACTTTCAGCTCGCGCACCGGCATCAGGTTCTGGAATTCAAAGGCCAGGTATTTCTCGCCGTCTTCTTCCCGGATACCGAACGCCTTGAAATCCGGTTTGCTCAGACCGAAGGTCCAGCACGGCTGGCCCTCGCCGATCAATGGCCGCGTCAGTGCATCCTGACGGTTGACCACAAATTGCCTGGCACCACGGAAGATCCGGTGCTTGGCCAGGTGATAGGCCGGCAGACCGCTGTAGCGGTCCATGTGGTCTTCGCTGATGTTGAGTACGGTCGCCACTTCGGCGTTGAGCTGGTCGGTGGTTTCCAGCTGGAAACTCGACAGTTCCATCACGTACAGCTCGATGTCGTCGCTGAGCAAGTCCAGCGCCGGCGTCCCGAGGTTGCCGCCCACCGCGACGCGTTTGCCGGCCGCAGCCGCCATCTCGCCAACCAGGGTGGTGACGGTGCTTTTCGCGTTGGAACCGCTGATGGCCACGATTGGCGCCTGTGCGTTACGCGCGAACAACTCGATGTCGCCGGACAGTTTCACGCCACGGGCGGCAGCGGCTTGCAGGGCCGGGGTCGCCAACGCCAGGCCGGGGCTCACGTAGAGCTCGTCGGCACGGCACAGGAATTCGACGTCCAGCTCGCCACAACGCACTTCCACGTGCGGATAGTCACGCTTGAGCGTGGCCAGTTCCGGTGGGTTTTCCCGCGTATCGGCGACGGCAAACGACACGCCCAAGCGTGACTATCCGCACGTGGAAGTGCGTTGTGGCGAG
>NZ_JBIUWN010000083.1:0-21743 GCF_044743485.1 Pseudomonas sp. NPDC087614
GAAGTTGCGCACTCGTCTGTACAGAACGGATTACGTGGGCTGTAGGGATGTGTCCACACGGTTATCCACATTTGAGTGCGCAAGAAGTTGCGCACTTCAATCATTCTGGATTTTCCGCTCAGTTGTCTCCCCCGCAGGAGTCACACCTCCTACTTACGACCATCGGCCTCGTTTTTGTCTCCGATGTGCGCATCCCTTGAGAAACGTCAACAACACCGCGATTCGGATGGGTTAACGTAGCCAGACTCTCGCCGACTTGAGGATTGCACATGCTTGCCAACCGCCCTGAAGTGGATGTCGCGATTATCGGCGGAGGCCAGTCCGCACTTGCCGTCGCTTACTTTCTGCGCCGAACCGGACGTTCCTTTGTCATCATCGACGCTGAAGACGCGCCGGGCGGCGCCTGGCGGCATGGCTGGGACTCGTTACGACTGTTTTCACCCTCGACCTGGAGTTCCATCGCTGGCTGGATGATGCCGCCGGTCACGGACGGTTATCCGAGCCGCGACCACGTACTGGATTATCTGCGCCAGTATGAGCAACGCTACCAATTCCCTACCGAACGCCCCTTTTGGGTAAACGCCGTTGAGCGCTGGGCCGATCGCCTCCACGTAAAGGCCCAGGGCCGCAGTTGGCTGGCGCGCGCGGTCGTCAGCGCAACGGGCACCTGGCGTCATCCCTACGTGCCACATTACCCCGGCAGTGAGACCTTTACCGGCCAACAACTGCATTCGGCTCACTACGTTGACGCCAAGCCATTCGCCGGAAAAAAAGTTCTGGTGGTGGGTGGTGGTAACTCCGGCGCACAGATCCTCGCGGAAGTGTCCCTGGTGGCCGACGCCATATGGATCACCCAGCAGCCCCCGCAATTTCTGGCTGATGACGTCGATGGACGGGTGCTGTTCGAGCGCGCCACAGAACGCTGGAAAGCCCAACTCGCGGGCATCGTCGTGGAGCAACCGGTGGGTGGCTTGGGTGACATTGTGATGGTGCCGCCAGTCGTCGAAGCCCGGGAGCGCGGCGTACTGCACGCGGTTCGGCCTTTCCTGGGCTTCACCGAAACCGGCGTGACGTGGGCTGATGGCTCGCAAACACCGGTCGATGCGGTGATCTGGTGCACCGGTTTCCGCCCTGCCCTCGGCTATCTGGAGTCACTGGGCGTCTGTACCGCCGACGGGCGTGTGGCCGTCGAAGGCACGCGTTCGATCCAGGAGCCGCGCTTGTGGTTGGTGGGTTACGGAGACTGGACAGGCGCCGCATCCGCGACACTGATCGGTGTCACCCGTACGGCGCGCAGTACCGTTGAGCAGATTGACAGATTTTTAAGGGAGCAGTGAACACGCGAGGCGTTGTCATTGCAGCCAGACACCCGCCCACATCGCCAGCGTCAACCCTGCCTGGCCGGGAATCACATACGCGGCGAACCGTCGGCCGCCACTGACCCACGCCACCACACACTTGCTCACCGAGTTGCTACTGACAGCGATCAGCGCAGGGCCAGCAATGGCCTCAAGCGGCAACTGGCCGGATTCGGCCAACGCGGCGATTGATGCCGTTGAAGCGTGTGCGTCAGCGAAACCGGTAAACGTGGCCGTCAACATCACACCCACCTCACCAAAGAGGTTGAGCATGACCGACGACAACAAGGTGATGCCCGTCAGGGTCAACGTCACGACCAAGGCCAGCTTGAGGTTAAACGCACCTCCAACCTTGATCGGTTGGTTGGCGCGGGCGTCAGGCCTGGGAAACATCAGGCACACGCCGTACAACGCTGTGGCGGCGAAACCGCCTAACAGCGGCGCCCACATGTGACGTAACAGAGCGGTGTCGACCGCCGCCAGGATCAAACCGACCTGAACGACAGTGGCCAGATTGGACAAAATCGCGGCCGCCGCCAGGACTTTGATGTTTTGCGGCTCCTTGGTGACCAGGTGTCCCATGGAGGCGATGGTCACGGTGCTGGAAGCAAATCCGGAGGCGATGGCACTGACCGCATAGCCGTAATGGGTGCCCAGGTTACGCACGGCTATATGACCCAAGGCCCCGACCGCCATCAGCATCACGGTCAGGGTACAAATGGTGCGCAGATTGATCGCGCCGTAGGGGCCGATGAAACGGTCCGGAGCCAAAGGCAATACCACCAGTGCGACGACCAAAAGCACCAGACCATCGCGCATTTCTGCTTCGGTCAACTGGCTATTGGCGAAGTAATGCAGTTTCTGGCGGTACGTCAGTAGCCCCGCGATCACCACGCCTATGGCAATGGCCAGTTCCGGCGCGGTGCCACACAAGGCCCCCAATATCAACACCGCGAGCAACGCCACTTCACTGGTCACGCCCGGGTCGTCGCTCAGGCTGCGCCAGTACGCCACGGTGATCAGCAGAGCTAAACAGATCGCCACGATCCCTAGCAGCAGACCACCACCGACCTGCATCGCCACGTACCCCAGCAACGCCGTAATGGCGAACGTGCGCAAGCCGGCGAAGGCTCGGCTGGCCCCTTCGCCCTTGTGCCGTTCGCGCTCCAGACCGACGAGCATGCCGATCCCCAGCGCTGCCGCCGCACCGGTCATGCCAAGGGTTTCATTCATAGCGTCCCCGTCCGAGTGAGTATTGAGCCCTTTCAATCCGGTAGCACACCCCCGCGCGTCGTTTCGTTGCAGGGTGCAGCATTTCGCAGCGAACTATCGAGGGAATATGCCCATGTGCATTCGCCTGAGTTCAGCATGGACCCAAGACTGCGCCAGTGCGACGGAGCAAAGGTTGATAACGGTCAACCGTTGGAGGATGTCGATCTCTGACTATCGCTGGCGACATTGCCGATCCTCAAACCGCCGGCGCCCAACACGACGTTCTACAAGGTATAGGCGATCCCGACTTGCACCGTTCGTGGCGCCCCCGGGTAGGCGTAGACGTTGCCGAACGCGCCCTCTTCGTAATCGCGGTCAAACAGGTTCTTCACGTCGAGGTTGAGCCGCACCTTGTCATTGACTTTGTAGTAGCCGAGCAAATCGACAACGGTGTAGCTGTCCATCGAGAAAGCGGTGTTGGCGGTTTGTCCGGCGCGCTCATCGACGTACTTGAGCCCCGTTCCCAGACCCAGCCCTTTGAGGGCGCCGTCCTGGAATTCATAAACGTTGAGCAGGCTGAAGCTGTTTTTCGGGATGTTCACCAGTCGTGTACCGGAACGAATCACGTTGTCCTTGGTCACCTCGGCATCAACATAGGCATATCCGCCGATGACACGCCATTCGGGGGTCAGGTTGCCGGCGACGTTCACGTCCAGGCCACGGCTACGCACTTGGCCGGCGGCCACACTGAACGTCGAGTCCACAGGGTCGGTGGTCAACACGTTGCGTTTCTCGATCTGATAGATCGCCGCATCGACGCTCAACTGCTGCTCCAGTGCCTCCCACTTCAACCCGATTTCATAGGACTTGCCTTTCTCCGGCTCAAAGCCACCACCCTGTCGACTGGCGCCGGTGTTGGGTTTGAACGAGCGCGCAGTGTCCGCGTAGACCGCAACGGTGTCGGTCAGGTCGTAGGTCAAACCGATGCGCGGCGTCACCGCGTTATCACTGGCCTGCCAGCTTTTAGCGCCGGGCACATAGGTTTCGTAGTCGTGTTCGAAACGCTCGAAACGCGCCCCGGCCAGTACCTTGAGTCGTTCGGTCAGTGCCACTTGGTCCTGCACAAACGCGGCGTAGGTCTTGAGGTTTTCTTTGTCGTGGGTCGGGGTTCGGGTCAACGCCGGGCGTGGCTGGCCGTAGACAGGATTGAAGATGTCGATCGCATAGGCACCCACTGCGCCACTGGAACGCTGGATGATCGAATTGTAGTCGTAGTCTTCGTATTCGATGCCGGTCAGCAACGTGTGCTGCAAACCACCGGTGGTGAAGTGGCCGGTCAGGTTGAGCTGGGTGTCCTTGTCTGTCCACTCCAGCTTGCGGTAGTTGAAATTGCGCCCCAGGGTTCGACCGTCAGCTGCAATGCCATTGGCCTCGATCGCATTGCCCTGCAACGTACCCTCCAGCCACTGGAAGCCCCCGCCCAACGTCCAGTCGTCGTTGAGAATGTGTTCGAAACGCAGTTGCGCCATGTTGTTATCGTTGTGCAACTTGCCGGCGTCTTTTTCGCCAAAGAACGTGTCGCGCGACGCGGTGCCGATTTGCCTGGCGTAGCGCGTTACGCCACGATCCAGCGGATGATTGTTGCGCATGAAATCGCCTTCGAAAATCACCCGCGTCGCATCGGTCGCCTGCCAGGTGAGAACCGGCGTCACACCATAGCGCTCGGTTTCAACGTGATCACGGAACGTATCGCCACCCTCGCCCACCACATTGAGCCGATAGGCCAGTCGCCCCTCTTCATCCAGCGGACCGGAAGCGTCCAGCGTGCCGCGCTTCATGCCTTGGTCATTCAACTGGCTACCCAATGTGACCGTGGGCTCGGCGAGCGGCTGCTTGGAAACGACATTGAACGTACCGCCAGGATCGCCTCGGCCATACAGCATGGTTGCCGGCCCGCGAAGAACCTCCAGACGCTCGATAATGTTGGCATCCGGCATGTTCGGATAACCGCGATTGATCGGGAAACCATTGCGATAGAACTCACCGGTGGTAAAACCGCGCACCGTAAACGTGGTCAGACCCTGGCCACCAAAATTGTTCGCCCGCCCTACGCCGCCGGCGTAATCCAATGCGTCTTGCAGACGGGTGGCGCCGATGTCTTCAACGGCGTCCTTCGACACCACGCTGATGGATTGCGGTATGTCATGAATCGAGGTGTCGGTACGCGTGGCACTGGCGGAACGCGTTGCGCGATAACCCTGTACCGGGCCGTCTGCCCGCTCGTAATCTGCCGTGCCAACCACGTCGGTTGCCTCCAGCTCAAGCGCTGAAGCGCCGGAATTGGCTTGCTCAGCCCAGGAATAAGGGGACAACGCCTGCAGCACACAGATGGAAAGCAGAGTTCGACGCATGAGGAAAACCTTACGGATAGGCAAAAACGAAGGGCAAAACGGCCAGCAAACCGCGACGCATGGTATACCGGAAATTCTGCAATTGAAACGTATTCCCATTCGCTTATGCGCGTAATTTCACCTCGCCAAAAGCACACAACGTTCTAACGTTCTTCGCCAGCATCCCTCAGGTTGCCGATGTCAACTACCGAGCAACTGCCTGGTGGTCGCCATCGAGGTGTTCAACGATTGCCCCGTCCGTTGCAGTTTGTTCAGCAAACTGGCCCCCAACCACAGTTGATACAGCGTTTCCGCCAACTGACGCGCATCGCCCTCAGGCAGGCTCTGTTCGGCCTGGCCCTGCTCGATGCACAGGGTAATGCGCGCCACCACTTGCTCGGCGCCATCACGCAGCGTCAGGCGCATCGACTCGGACAGATCGGCAACCTCCGCACTGAGTTTTACCACCAGACACTCGTCGCCGTGCCCTTCGAGGGTGCAGCGATTCTGCCAGCCCTGCCAGTAATCCATCAGCCGTTCATAGGCACTCAGGCCCGGCAGTGTCAGGCGCCGCTCCATATCGGCCAGGTAGCCGACAAAGTAGTCCTCAAGCAGCGCCTGGCCGTAGAGTTCCTTGGATTTGAAGTAGTGATAGAACGAGCCCTTGGGCACGCCTGCGGTTTGCAGGATTTCGTTGAGGCCAACGCTGGTGAAGCCCTTCTCGGCCATCATCCGGTGGCCGGTATCGAGCAAATGCTGGCGGGTGTCGTCGTAGGTCGGTTTCATGGGGCGCAAATTACCAAACAATAGACCAGTCGTATATTTCACGGAGGCGAGAGTTTGCCATACCCGAGCGATAAAAACCCATGGCAAAAAAAACACTAGACGACTGGTCTAATTGAAACCTATGCTGTGCCCCGACAAACATCAACGGGTGTCCACAACGTGCGAATCCGTCGCGCTTCGATAACACCTGATCAACGCAAGGGTGCTTTATGAAAATCCTGATGGTTCTGACTTCCCACGATCAACTTGGCACTACTGGTAAGAAGACCGGCTTCTGGCTCGAAGAGTTCGCCGCGCCCTACTACGCCTTCAAAGATGCCGGCGCACAGATCACCGTGGTTTCACCCGCTGGCGGCCAGCCGCCGCTTGATCCGAAAAGTGATGAGCCTGATGCACAAACGGCTGAAACCGAGCGTTTTCGCAATGACCCGGCCACTCAACAGGTTCTGGCCAACACCGGGCGCCTGGCCGATGTCAGCGCTGATGATTTCGATGCCGTGTTCTACCCAGGTGGCCACGGCCCGCTCTGGGATCTGGCCGAAGACAAACACTCGATCGCGTTGATCGAAGCCTTCGACCGCAGCAACAAACCCCATGGTTTTGTCTGCCACGCACCTGGCGTGCTGCGTCACGTCGTTGCCGCGGATGGCAAACCGCTGATCCAGAATCGCGAAGTGACCGGTTTCACCAATTCCGAAGAAGCCGCGGTCGGCCTGACGGATGTGGTGCCGTTCTTGATCGAAGACGAGTTTCAGCGTCTGGGCGGGCGCTACACCAAAGCCGCCGACTGGCAGGTGTATGTGGTGGCTGATGGGCAACTGGTCACCGGGCAGAATCCGGCCAGCTCCGCCGCTGTGGCCGAGAAACTGCTGAAAATGCTCGGCTGATTCTTTTACAGATCCGAACACCGTGTGCGTGATGCACGGTGTTTTTTTTCATTCAGCCAATAGTCGACTGGTCTAATAAGCGATCGGATCGCACTCATTTATCAAGGTCACCTCCATGCACCACAGCAGTTTCTTCACGCCCGCCACACTGGGCCTTCACACCCTGAAAAACCGCATCGTCCTGCCACCGCTCACCCGCCAGCGCAGTACCCAACCGGGCAACGTCGCCAATGAATTGATGGCCGAGTATTACCAACAGCGTGCCGGGGCTGGTTTGCTCGTCACCGAAGGCACCCAGATCGAACCCCGTGGTCAGGGTTATGCCTGGACACCGGGTATCCATACCGCCGAGCAAATCGCCGGGTGGCGCAAAGTCACCGAAGCCGTGCATGCCCGTGACGGCGTGATTTTCGCCCAACTCTGGCACGTCGGTCGCGTTTCCCACATCGCGTTGCAGCCCAACGGTGATGCGCCGGTATCAGCCTCCGCCGTGGCCACTGACCGGGTCAGTGTGTTCATCGAAACCACGCCTGGCGCCGGCGAACTGGTGGCGCCGTCTACCCCGCGCGCCCTGACCACCGACGAAGTCCAGGAGCTCGTGCAGCTCTACATCCAGGCGGCGCGTAATGCGATGCAAGCCGGATTCGACGGTATCGAACTGCACTGCGCCAATGGTTATCTGGTCAACCAGTTCATCTCCGCCCATAGCAACCTGCGCACCGATCAGTACGGTGGTTCGCTGCACAACCGCCTGCGTTTTCTGCGTGAGGTGGTGTCCGGCGTCGCCGAGTGCATCGGCAAGGAAAAGGTTGGCGTGCGTTTCGCGCCATTGTTCACCACCACCGATGAAGCGCGGACTTACCTGGGCATGGTCGAGGAAGATCCACACACGACTTACATTGAGGCCATCAAGGTGCTGCAAGACGTGGGCATCGCTTATCTGTCCATCGCCGAAGCGGATTGGGACAATGCGCCAGCCATGCCAGAGACCTTTCGCCAGGCGGTGCGCGATACCTTCAGCGGCGCAATCATTTATGCCGGGCGTTACAACCCTGAGTCGGGTGCGAAATTGCTCGATTGCGGCCTGGCGGATTTTGTCGCCTTCGGCCGGCCGTTCATGGCCAACCCGGACCTGCCTGCGCGAATCGCCAACGACTGGCCGTTGAATGCGTTGAACCCGGCCACGGTGTATGGCGGCAATGCCGAAGGGTATGTGGATTACCCGGCATACGTCGCCTGACGCAAGGATCTCGACAAAGTGCTCCCGCTCCTGCGGGAGTGCTGCGTTACGCCACCCAATCCGTCTCCCACCCTCAGAGGCGACTGGATGTAACGTCTTCCCATCTTCACAAAAAGAGCGTCGCTCCATTGTCAGCTCGATTTTTTCGGCCTATCTTTGTAAAAAACCTATACAAGGCAGGCCGCAATGTACAACTCAGAGCCGTGGCCATTAACGCTTTACTTTGACGGTGAATGCCCACTCTGTGCGCGAGAAATCAAGCTGTTGCGCCAACATGCGGTCGAAACACGACTGCGCTTGGTTGACCTTAGCCCTGAGGACTTCGATCCAGCCGCTCTGGGCTTCACGCTTACGCAAATGCAATCCTCACTGCATGCAAGATTCGACGATGGATGCTGGGTAAAAGGCCTCGACGCCACGCTATGGAGCTGGCGAGCCGCAGGGCTTGGGATCTGGGTTGCACCCCTGAGCTGGCGTTTGACCCGTCCTTTGTTTGCCATTGCATATCGCCTGTTCTGCCACTTGCGCCCTCACTTGGCGTGGCTGCCTCACCCTGACGGCAGCCGGCGTTGTCACGACGGCCACAGCAGTTGTCGCACTCTTATCCAGCCGCAACGCCGCGAGAAATCCGAATGACTCAATCATTAGCCAGTCACTACCGTGAAATTCTTCTCGGCGTCGGTGAAAACCCCGACCGCGAAGGACTTCGAGACACGCCCAAGCGCGCAGCCAAAGCCATGCAGTTCCTGTGCGACGGCTACACGATGAATCTCGAAGAAATCATCAATGGCGCGTTGTTCGAGTCACAGAACGATGAAATGGTCATCGTTCGCGACATTGAGCTCTACTCGTTGTGCGAACACCACATGCTGCCCTTCATCGGCAAGGCCCATGTGGCCTACATACCGACTGGCCGGGTCTTGGGGCTGTCGAAAGTGGCCCGAGTGGTCGACATGTTCGCGCGCCGCTTGCAGATCCAGGAAAACCTGACACGACAGATCGCCGACGCGATCCAGCAAATTACCGACGCGGCTGGTGTGGCCGTGGTCATTGAAGCCAGGCACATGTGCATGATGATGCGCGGTGTGGAAAAGCAGAATTCGGTCATGACGTCATCGGTCATGCTCGGTGCCTTTCGAAAGTCCTCCAGTACACGCCAGGAGTTCCTTCAACTGATCAGCCGATGACAGTGACTTTGTTGTCGGTTTGTCGAATCAAATGCGCCGACAAACCTGTACACGCATAGGTATCTGTACAAGCCTTTTCAAAGGGGTGTTCTCCACCTTCACCCGTGTCTTCAGGGAGTAAAGCAATGGCCCGTTTTTTGGTTGTACTGGCATTGGTGTTAAGCGTCACGAGCTGCGGCAGCGTCGATGTCGGTCGCTATGCCGACCAGCAACCGGCCCTGAACCTGGAGCATTTCTTCAGCAAACCTGTCAAAGCCTGGGGCATGTTTCAAAAGCGCTCAGGCGAGGTTGTCAAACGCTTTGAGGTCAATATCCAGAGTCATCGCCAGGGTCATGACCTGATTCTCGACGAGCGTTTCGTCTACAGCGATGGCACTCGCGAGCGGCGCGTCTGGACCCTGACGCCAGAAGGTGCAGGCCATTGGCGCGGTCGCGCTGGCGATGTCGTGGGCGAGGCCAAAGGTGAAGTGGCCGGCAACGCATTACGTTGGCGCTATGTCCTGAGCCTCCCGGTCGATGGCTCCGTTTATGAAGTGAACATGGACGACTGGATGTACCAGATGGACGAGGACACGCTGATCAATCGCACCCGCATGTCCAAGTTCGGTGTCGAGATCGGCCAGGTGACATTGTTCTTCCGCCGCCAGTCCGGGGGAGAAAACCAATGAGTGATTCGCTCACCATGACCTCCCTGGGCGACGGCTACCGCGCCCTGGTGATCGGCGCCAGCGGCGCACTCGGCACAGCCTTCTGTGAGTGGCTCAAACACGACCCACGGTGTGCAAGTGTGCGGGAACTGGGGCGCAAGACCGATCCCGCACTTGACCTGGAACAGCCCGAGACAATCGCCAGCGCCGCCGCCGAACTGGCCAAAGAAGCGCCGTACCAGTTGATCGTGCATGCTGCGGGCCTGCTGCATCGCGCGCCCCTCAAACCGGAAAAAAGTTACAGCGCCATGGAAGACGCCGCGCTGCAGGCCGTGTTTCAAGTGAACACGCTGGGACCGGCGATGGTCTTGCGCCTTTCTTTGCCTACGACGGAGAACGCCTACCGTGGTAGGCAAGGAGTGATTCATGAATCTGCAAACCCTCACCGAGCACGCCGCCAACAGCGAAGTACGGGAACTGGAACTGCTGTCGCTCGAAGGTGGTTTCTATCTGGCACGCATCCGCATGGATCAAGGCCAATTCACCTTGCTGGACGATACCGCCAAACCCATGCGTCTACGTTCAATCACTCATCTGCGTGACTTGTTGCAAACCGTTCCGGCCTTTCCCTGCGTGTTGGTGCAGCAATGCGTGCACGACGAAATGTGCGGCTGGGACACAGGCCCTGTCGAGGAACTGCGCCTGCCTTTTTCGCTGACACCTCCTTTATGAACCGAACGCTGGTGGGCTGCCCCGAATGAACAAGGTCAATCGCCTGTGCCTGATCCTCGGCGATCAACTGTCGTTTGATCTGGCCTCATTGCAAGGGCTCGATCCCGAACGGGATGCGGTACTGATGGTCGAGGTGATGGAAGAAGCCAGCCATGTGCCTCATCATCCGCAGAAGATCGCGCTGATCTTCAGCGCCATGCGTCATTTCGCCCAGGCGCTGCAGGCCAGAGGCGTGCGTGTCGAGTACGTCACCCTTGATGCCCCGCACAACAGCGGATCGGTACCGGGGGAATTACGCCGCTGGCAGGACCTGCTACAAGCGGACGAACTGCACGTCACCGAATGCGGCGACTGGCGCCTCGAACAGTCTCTCAAGGAATGCGGCTCAGCCATTGACTGGCATGCCGACACGCGTTTTCTGTGCAGTCGCGCTGAGTTCAGCGCGTGGGCGGCCGGCAAAAAACAGCTGCGCATGGAGTTTTTCTACCGCGAGATGCGCCGCAAGAGCGGTTTATTGATCAATGGCGACGGTACGCCGGTCGGTGGCGCGTGGAACTTTGACGCCGAAAACCGCAAAGCCTTGCCCAAAGGAGTGAAAGCGCCCTACCCGGCGCGGTTTTCCGGCGACGCCATCACTCGCGACGTGCTTGCACTGGTCAAAGAGCGCTTCAGCAGCCACTACGGCTCTCTGGACAATTTCAACTATCCGGTCACACATGCCGACGCCCAAGCCTTATGGGATTACTTTCTGGACTATGGTCTGGCCGGGTTCGGCGATTACCAGGATGCCATGGCCAGCGACGAACCCTTTGTGTTCCATGCGCGGATCAGCGCAGCGCTCAATATCGGTCTGTTGGATTTACGTCAACTGTGCAGCGACGTTGAGTCGGCTTACAGGTCTGGCCGCATCCCATTGAATGCAGCCGAGGGGTTCATTCGGCAATTGATCGGCTGGCGGGAATATGTGCGAGGGGTTTACTGGCTGAAGATGCCTGACTATGCCCAAGGTAATTCATTTGGTAACCACCGGGCCTTGCCGGCGTTCTACTGGACGGGCGAAACGCAGATGAACTGCATGCGCCAGGCAATCGGTCAAAGCCTCGAACATGCCTATGCCCACCACATCCAGAGGCTCATGGTCACGGGCAATTTTGCCTTGCTCACTGGCATCGCGCCGAGCCAGATCTGCGAGTGGTACCTGGCGATCTACATGGACGCGTTCGACTGGGTGGAACTGCCCAATACCCTGGGCATGGTCATGCACGCTGACGGTGGCTATCTCGGCTCCAAGCCTTACTGCGCGAGTGGCCAGTACATCAATCGAATGTCTGACTACTGTCGCGGCTGTGCTTACAAAGTCAGCGAAAGCACGGCTGACAACGCCTGCCCTTTCAATGCGCTGTACTGGCATTTCCTGATGCGCCACGGCGATCTTCTACGCGGTAATCAGCGCATGAGCATGATGTACAGAAACCTCGACCGCATGCCGCAAGACAAGCAACAAGCGCTTTGGCAGCGGGGGCAGAAACTGCTCGACACACTGGATCGTGGCGAGCCGCTATAAAACCCGGCGTCCTTCCCCGTGCGGGTGCAACTTAAACACCCGGTGACAGGTCAATGTGAGGATTCCCGGTGTACGTTTGAGCCGCGTTGAATGAACTCACACAAAAATCAAGAAGGCGCCCTTGGTGGAAACTCTGAAGCAACTTACTCGCGAGGCGCTTGAGACAGAGGTCATGCGTCTGCGCCTGCTTCTGGAGAGCAGCGCAGCAGCATCACCGGATATGGCCGCCCAGCTTGCCGCCAGCCGAGCGGCGCTTGCCAGTAGCGAGGCGCGTTTCAGCACCATCCTGGAAACCATCGAGGCCGCGTTCGCGATCGTCAAAGTCAAATTCGACGCTGACGATCGCCCCGTCGACTACTACTTCGTCGAGGCCAACCCTGCGTTCGAACGTCAATGCGGCGTCAACCTGCGGGGTAAATGGGTGACCGAGTTCGCCCCCAACCTGGAGAGTTTCTGGTTCGAGACTTACGGGCACGTGGCCAAGACCGGCGAGCCGGCCAACTTCGAAAACTACGCCAATACCTTTGAACGCTGGTTCGATGTTCGCGCCGTGCGTGTCGGCGATCCTGCCGATCGACAAATCGCGATTTTCTTCAGCGACGTCACCCAACGCCGAGACGCCGAGGAGCGCCTGCGGATCAGCGAGGCGGTCGCGCGTGAAAACGTCGAGCGCGTGCAACTGGCCCTCGCCGCCGGGGCTATTATTGGCACCTGGCATTGGGACTTGCCGACAGATTGCTTCACCATGGATGAGTCCTTTGCCAGGATTTTTGACCTTGATCCCGCGTTGGGCCGCACCGGTCTGAGCCTGGAGCAAGTCGTGATGACCGTACACCCCGATGACCGGGACGGGCTTACGGCCGCGATCAACGAAGCAATTGCCCGGGGCGGCGCCTACTCCCATCAGTATCGTGTGCGCCGCGCAGACGGAACATACAACTGGATCGAGGCCAACGGACGCGTCGAGTGCGCCGATGACGGCACCCCGCTGCGATTTCCCGGCGTACTCATCAATGTTGAGGAACGACGCAACGTCGAGGCCGAACGCGACCGGGCCAACGCCGCGTTGCGCGCGCTCAACGACACACTGGAACAACGCGTATCGACGCGCACAGCCGAACTCATGCAAACCGAGGAAAAACTGCGCCAGTCGCAGAAGATGGAAGCGGTTGGACAACTGACCGGGGGCTTGGCCCATGATTTCAACAACCTGCTGGCCGGTATCTCGGCGGCGTTGGAATTAATGGGAAAGCGCATCGCCCAAGGCCGTCTGAAAGACGTCGATAAGTACATGGTCACCGCCCAAGGCGCCACCAAACGTGCGGCGGCCCTGACCCATCGATTGCTGGCCTTCTCGCGACGCCAGACGCTTGATCCACGGCCGACGGATGTCAATTCCCTGATCCTCGGCATGACCGAATTGATCCAGCGCACCGTCGGCCCCGCCATCCGCTTGAAGACTGTCGCGGCGCCCGAACTCTGGCCGACCCTGGTCGATGCCAGTCAACTGGAAAACGCACTGCTGAATCTGTGCATCAACGCCCGCGATGCGATGCCTGATGGCGGGCGTATCACGGTCGAGACGGCCAATCGCACAATGGACTCGGCGTCGGCCCGCGCGCAGGACATGCCCGAAGGCGAGTACTTGTCCCTGTGTGTCACTGATACCGGCACAGGCATGACGCCCGAGGTCATCGCCAAAGCCTTCGACCCGTTTTTTACCACCAAGCCTTTGGGCCAGGGCACCGGCCTGGGGCTGTCGATGATCTACGGATTCACCAAGCAATCCGGCGGTCAGGTGCGAGTACATTCACAAGAGGGCCAAGGCACCACGATGAGTCTCTACCTGCCAAGGTACTGTGGCGAAACGCGGGCAAATCAGGATGCCACGCGCAACGCGACAACGCCTCTTGCCAAGTCAGGCGGGACAATTCTGATTGTCGACGACGAACCCTCCGTGCGCATGTTGCTTTGCGACGTGCTGGGCGAACTCGGTTATAACCTGCTGGAAGCCGCCGACAGCGTCGAAGGACTCGAAGCATTACGCTCCACTGCGAAAATCGACTTGCTCATCACCGATGTCGGATTACCGGGTGGCATGAACGGACGACAGGTGGCCGATGCGGGCCGGGCAATGAGGCCTGAACTGAAAACCTTGTTCATCACCGGCTATGCCGAAAATGCCGTCATTGGCAACACTCAACTCGGGCCGGGAATGCAGGTGTTGACCAAGCCGTTTGCGATCGACACCCTCGTTTCGCGCGTCGTTAGCCTGATGTCGGCTAACGTTGAATGAAGCTGTCGCGAACATTCTTCTGAAGTGCCGCAATAATTTGTAGCGACGTAAAAAGCCTGCTTTTCAGGGCAGGCTTTTCGTGTGACGCGGCTCGCTTACTTCTGTTGAGCCGTCAGCGCCGCATAGCCATTCATCAAATTGCGGTAGTTCGGAATCCGCTGCGACAGCAAATGACCCAGGCCTTCAATGTCGTTGCGCCAGTCGCGGTGAAGCTCACAGGCCACCGAGAACCAGTTCATCATCTGCGCGCCGGCCTGGGTCATGCGACTCCACGCGGCTTGTTGCACGGTGGTGTTGAACGTGCCGGACGCATCAGTCACCACGAACACATCAAACCCCTCCGCCAGCGCCGACAGGGTCGGAAACGCTACGCACACATCCGTCACGACACCGGCGATGATGATCTGTTTGCGACCGGTGGCTTTGATTGCTTTGACGAAGTCTTCGTTGTCCCAGGCGTTGATCTGCCCTGGACGAGCGATGTAAGGCGCATCAGGGAACATCTCTTTCAACTCCGGTACCAGCGGACCGTTCGGGCCTTGCTCGAAACTGGTGGTGAGGATGGTCGGCAACTGGAAGAACTTCGCCAGATCGGCCAGCGCCAGCACGTTGTTCTTGAACTCGTTCGGCGAGAAGTCCTGCACCAGAGAAATCAAACCGGTCTGGTGATCAACCAGTAGCACTACGGCGTCGTCTTTGTTGAGGCGGTTGTAGGTTGGAGTGTTCATCTGTGCATTCCTTTTTAGTTGTGGGGGTTCTTGTTGCGTTCAAGATGGGCACAGATTACTGACGCACCGTGGCGAGATAAATCGGCTGAAAAGCGTTTAACTGTCAACTCAGAAAGGACAATTGGCATTGGATAAAGGGCGGTGACTACAGAGCCAATCTATTCGAACTCCTGTCACGGACCCCTCCTCAGCGACGACCTCGCAACGTCAAATCTGCAGGAGGCTATCGCGCTATCTCTCGTCACTTTTTCTTACACCTTTTGTCACCCTGCGACACCCTGTCCGCCGATCCGCAGCCGGCGTCTGCCTTCAGTTTGGTATGATGCGCCGCTTTTACGGTTAACCCCCCGCCAGTCCTGCCGACTGACGGGCTGCAAAAGGCGGTATTAGATGACGGCTTTGTTGACTCGCCGCAAGGTGCTTGCGGGAATGGGCGTGCTCGGGCTTGGCCTGCTCGCCGGCTGCGACACCCGCGGCCAATTGTCGTACAAGTACGGCAAGGATCTGAGTAACAAGATCATGGGACGCACCTTCAAACTGAAGAACACCGACGGCGAAACCATGACCCTGTCGAGCTTTCGCGGCCTGATGCCAATGGTGTTCTTCGGTTTCACCCAATGCCCGGCAGTCTGCCCGACGACCTTGGCCCGTGCGGCAAAAATCAAAAAACTCATGGGCCGGGACGGCGATCGCTTGCAGGTGATCTTCATCAGCCTCGACCCCGAGCGCGACACGCCAGAGATTCTCGATGCCTACATGAAGGCCTTCGACCCGACCTTCGTCGCGCTGTACGGCACGCTTGAAGAAACCAAGGCCACGGCCAAGGAATTCGACGTGTTCTTCGAGAAGGTGCCGGCCGGCGACACCTACACCATCTCGCACACCGCCACCAGTTATGTCTACGACTCGCGCGGCGAACTGCGCCTGGGACTGTCCACCTCACTTTCGGCAGAAGAATGCACGGAAGATTTGCTAACTGTTATGGAGGTTTGCTGATGCACCCCGTTCTGAACAACATCAAACGCACCGTTTTCGCCCTTTCGTTGATGGGTCTGGCGTTTCAGGTCTCGGCGCAGACCAAGGTCGACGACGCCTGGGTACGTGCGACCGTGCCAACCCAGACCGCCAGTGGCGCGTTCATGACCCTCACCGCCGACAGCGACAGCAAGCTGCTCAGCGTCGCAACGCCCGTGGCCAAAGACGTGCAGATCCACGAAATGACCATGAAGAACGACGTCATGAGCATGGGCCCGGTGAAGTTCGTCGAGCTGCCGGCCGGCAAAGCCGTCAAGCTTGATCCGAACGGCTACCACGTAATGCTGATGGGCCTGAACGGCCAGCTCAAAGAAGGCGAAAGCGTGCCGCTGACCCTGACCGTTGAGAACGCCAAGGGCGAGAAAGAAACCATCGAGGTTAAAGCGCCGGTACGCGCGCTGACCAACATGGAAGGTCACGATCACAGCAAAATGCACTGATCTGACTGAGCGGTAATAAAAAAGGGGCGGCCTGATCGATGATCAGGCCGCCCCTTTTTTGTTTTTGATACGCGCTGACTTAACGCTTGCGGGCCAATGCCTTGCGCACACTTTTCCGTGACATCCCCGAGCCGGAACGAGTCACGGTTTCGATGACGGTTGCCTTGGCCAACTGTTCCTTGCGCTTTTCCACCTCACGCCACTGGTAACCGAGATATCCGCCTGCCGCCACAATCCCCAGCCAACCGAACACCGAACTGACGAAGAACCACAGCCCGAGGGTGATCCACACGTTTTTCGAGGTGAACAACTTCAAGCTGTCATCGGCACGCACCGGTTCAACCGGTTCAACCGCTGCCTGCGTCACCGGTACTCTGTGCACCCCATCCAGATCAATGCGCCAAGCGAAGTCCGCCCCGGCCACCGGAATGTCTAGCTGAGTGCCTTCAGCACGATGCACCCGAATGTCGCCATCGACGAGCGACATGGAGCTGAAACTGATCTGGGCTTCATAGCGAATTTCGCCGTTGACCTGGGTCACGACCGTCCGTTTTTGGTCGATGGGGGTGTCGCGCATGTCGATTCCTTGAGCGTTCCACGTCGGACGACGTGCGAAGGCATAATCCGTTGGGCTCGAATGCTACTGAGTGGCTATAACGCCGTCCAGAAAGTGTGCTTTTAAGCTACTGACCTAGGCGAAAATCCTCCGGCATGAGTCTGTTCGAGGCTACCTGCCATGATGGAAAGCGTGCTTTACATCGGATAAATCTTCGGCGACCATGTAAAGGGTCTTTTACATAGGAAGTAAAGAATGAACCGCTACTACCTCGAATTGGGCGCAGCATTAATCATCTACATGCTGGTGCTGACAGCCTCATTGATTGCCTCGCAATACCTGATGGACGCCCCCATCGTGCTGCGCTCGGCCGTCGCACTGACGCCGGTCATTCCGGCGGGACTGATGTGCTGGGCCATTGTGCGCAATATGCGGCGCATGGACGAAATGCATTTGCGCATCCAGTTCGAAGCATTGGGGTTTGCCTTCGCCGCCTCGGCATTGTTGACCTTCAGCTACGGTTTTCTGGAAAACGTTGGCGCCCCACATATCCCGTGGACGTGTGTGTGGCCGGTGATGGGGCTGATGTGGATTGTCGGCCTGCACATTGCGCGGCGCCGCTACCAATGAAAAACCGCCTCAAGGAATTGCGCGCCGAGCGCAAATGGTCGCAGGTCGATCTGGCGGAACGCTTGAACGTGTCGCGCCAGACCATCAACGCGATTGAAAACGAACGCTACGACCCGAGTCTGCCACTGGCCTTTCAGATTGCCCGGGCGTTCGAGCTGCCGATTGAGAACATTTTTGATGATGGCGAACCTTGAATGAAAAAAGGGGCAACAGACGTTGCCCCTTTTCTATCAACTCCCCGCGCCACCATGCGCCTCTTCAAAAAAGTAATCCTTCCAGCTCTCAGCCTTGTTCTTCAGCACGCCCAGCTCCTGCAACTTCTCGGCATAGATAAAGGTGCGCTGCGGCACCACGGTGAAATCGATTTCCGGGTCCTTGACGATTTGCTCGACCAGGGCCAGCGGCAACTTCGACTGCTCGACACGGATATAAGCCTGAGCCGCCGCCGGTTTGTCGGCTTTGATGATCTTCTCGGCCTCGGCCAGCGCGTCGTAGAACGCCTTGTAGGTTTTCGGGTTTTCGTCGTGGAATTTTTCTGTGGTGTAGAGCACGTTGAACGTCGCCTGGCCGCCGAGCACGTCGTAGGAACTCAACACTTTGTGCACGTTGGGATTCTGCAACGCCTGGTACTGGAACGGCGGGCTGGAGAAGTGCGAGTTGATTTCCGAGCCGCCGGCGATCAGCGCCGCCGTTGCATCGGGGTGCGGCAAGCTGACTGAGATGTCATCGAACTTCTTGTACTGGGCGTCACCGAACTCCTTGGCGGTTTCGATCTGCAAGGTGCGCGACTGGAAGCCGACACCGGCGGCCGGCACGGCGATCCGGTCCTTGTCGGAGAAGTCCTTGAGCGTCTTGATGTTCGGATTGTTGGTCAGCAAATAGTTGGGCATCGAACCCAGCGCGGCGATGGCTTTGACGTTCTGTTTGCCTTTGGTGCGATCCCACACGGTGAGCATCGGCGGCACACCGGCGGAAACCACGTCGAGCGATCCGGTGAGCAACGCTTCGTTCATCGCGGTGGCGCCGGAGATGCTGTTCCAGTCGACCTTGATGTCGAGGCCCTGCTCCTTGCCGTGTTTTTCGATGAGGTTCTGGTCGCGCACCACATCGAGAATCAGGTAACCGATGCCGAATTGCTGGGCGATGCTGATCTTGCCTTCGGCCTGAGCGCCGGCGCTGAACAACGCACTCGCGGCCAGGGAGGCGGCCAACAGAGTCAGTGCGGAACGTTTGAACGGTGTGGCCATGACAACCTCGCAGCATGGGGTGGTTTGCTGAAAGGACTGACTTTATCGCTATAAAAAATAGAAATTAAATATCTTTATCGCATATCGATAGCACGGGTTGTTGAGCGAAATCGGGCTGTGGGCATTTGATTGTGAGGTTTAAAACGATCGCAGCGTTGCACAGTTCCTACATTGGATGCCGGTGATGGTTAGGCACCTTAAACAGCCTGAAACAATAAATCCGTCGGCAGCAATATCGCCAATTGCCGTGGAACACGAGGGCCGGTCAGGCCTGCGGACGCACCATCACCTTGAATAGCCCGCACGCCAGCGCATCAGCTGAGCGTTTAAAAGGGCGATCAGACAGCCCACCCTTGGTATCATCGCGCACACTTTTATGACGATTTAATGGCTGGAAGGTCTTTTTGTGAGTGCTCTTTTTAACCGGTTGCGGCAGCCGTATGCCCGCCTCATTTCGCTGATTGTTCTGCTGCTGGTGGTGCCGGTTTGCCTGCGTGCAGCACTCGGTTGGTCGACACCGCTGGGTTACTTGTCGGACCTGGCGATCGGCAGTCTGCTGGTGGTGTTATTACATCGCCGGGCGTGGTGGCTGGCCTTGCCGGTGCTGCTGTTCTGGGGATTGCTGGCGGTGGCGACCGCGGAACTGGTCAGCGCGGTCGGTCGTCTGCCGACTCCTTCCGACATCCATTACCTGATCGATCCGCAGTTCGTCGAGAACTCATCCGGTGGCGGGCTGGCCCATCCTGCATTGGGCATCACTCTGCTATTGGCCCTGCTGTTGTGGTTGCTGACACAGATTGCCAACCGCGGCATGCCGCGTCCGCCCCTTCCTCGCGTAGCCTGGAGCGCACCGCTGGTGTTGTTCGCCGCGCACTGGGGCGCGCAAAACCTGTGGCCGAGCGAAGCGGATCCGTGGCGCCAGTACAACCTGCCACACCAATTGCTGGCCAGCGAGGTCGCTGATCTGCAGATTCAGGCCGAGGAATGGTTGGACGGCGATGTCGAAGAACCCGCACCAGCCATGGCCGGACTCACCGACGTCGACCTCAACGGGCAGAAACTGCTGGCCGCGCCGGGACAAGCACGCAACGTGCTGATCATCGCGCTGGAAGGCATTCCCGGGGCTTACATCCGCGCCAACCGCGAGGCGATCGGCAGCCATTATCAGGAAGACCTGATGCCCAACCTCAGCCGCTGGGCCGAGCGCGGCATGAACACCCCGGACTACGTGCTGCATACGCACCAGACCATTCGCGGTCTGTACGCGATGCTCTGCGGCGATTACGACAAACTCAACAACGGCACGCCCAAAGGCGTGGAAATGCTCACCCTCAACGAGCGCAATCAGGCCTGCCTGCCGGCGCAACTGCGCGAACACGGCTTCAGCACCCACTATCTACAGGGTGCCGGGCTGCGCTTCATGGCCAAAGACAAGATCATGCCGCACATTGGTTTCGATGTGACGCACGGTCTGGAATGGTTCAGCAACAGCAATTATCTGGAATTCCCTTGGGGCAAGGATGACAAGGCGTTTTTCGAAGGCGCGCTGAATTATGTCGGCCAACTGAAAAAGCAGAAACAGCCGTGGATGCTGACGCTGCTGACCGTCGGCACCCATCAGCCCTACTCCGCGCCCGAGGAATACCTGGAGCGCTACGAAACGCCGAAACAGGCCGCCGTCGGTTATCTCGACGATGCGCTGGAGCAATTCCTCAGCGGCCTCGAACGCCAGGGCGTCCTGAAAGACACGCTGGTGGTGATCACTTCGGACGAATCCCACGGCATCGACGGCGTGCGCCTGGCTTCTTCGTGGGGCTTCAACCTGACCCTGGCACCGGAGCAGGCACAACTGCCACGGCTGAACAAAGGCGTGTATGGCCACGTCGATCTGAGCACTTCCATCCTCGACTACTTCGACCTGCCGGTGCCTTCCGCGCTGAGCGGCCGCTCGCTGTTTCGCGACTACGACAGCGGCCGTGAAATCATGTCGTTCACCAACGGCAAGCTGCGCTATCACAACGGTCAGGGGATTTTTTCCGAGTGCGATATGCCACGTCGCTGCCGCTATTACGAAAGCGCCGGGTTCATCGCTGAAAGCGCCACGTACAAAGGCAACTACAGCGGTCATCCGGCTCGGCAGATCGCCGCCCGCGCCAACGCCCTCGACCTGTCGCTGCTGCGTACGCCGCTCAATCATCGCTATCAGTTCGGAAGCAGCAACGTCATCCCGCTGCAAGCGCAGATCAAGGATGACTGGGCCGACAACCTGATCGGCGCGCAGTACCTGGAAATGCCCAAAGGCTCGCACACGCGCGTGCGCCTGACCGTACGTTCAGTCGATCCGCAACAAGCGGCGTACATTCAGCTCAAGGCCAAGGAGTTTGAACAGGACGTGCAGATCGGTCTGCCCTCGGAGATGGTCGCAACCGCCGACCAGCCACTGGAAATGAACTTCAGCTTCGACAACCCGCAAGAGCGCAAAGCGTTTTCTTTCCATTTGCTGGGTTACGGCTTGGGCGCCGTTGAAGTGACGGATTTCAGTGTGATCACTGAATTGCCGGGGCAAGAAGACACTTTGCATGAAGTTCCGCAGAGTGATGTAGAGTAGGCCAGTTGATCAAATGTTTTTCCTGAAAAACACCCTGTAAAAATGCAGGGCACCGAATAACGGCGCCCCGCATTTTATCCAAGATCAAATTTTAGTAACGTAGAATCCGGCGTTTTTCAAGGTTGTTGTCGCGTCGCCGTCTAACTATGCCGCTCTTTTCTCGGTCTGCTGCTGCCGATCCGGGTTCAACATCACAGTGC